>JBFIFF010000009.1:0-16018 GCA_041602955.1 Gammaproteobacteria bacterium
GGACATACCCTCGGGATCGCGGATCCCCTCCTGGTCGTCGATGACGTACTCCTGCGGCAGGATGTGCAGGATCTTCTGGTCGGCGGGGATCGCCACCGCGCGTGCCGCGTCGATGACCCGCTCGACGTCGCTGCGCGTGATCTCGCGGTCACGCACCGCGACGATGCCGTGCGAGTTGAGGCTGCGGATGTGACTGCCGGCGATGCCGGCGTAAACCGAGCGGATCTGGCAGCCGGCCATCAGCTCGGCCTCCTCGACGGCACGCTGGATCGAGTGCACGGTCGACTCGATGTTGACCACCACGCCGCGCTTGAGCCCGCGCGACTTCTGCGAGCCGATGCCGACCACCTCGATACCGCCCTCGTCGTTGACCTTGCCGACGATCGCCACCACCTTGGAGGTGCCGATGTCGAGGCCGACGATCAGGTTCCTGTCCGGTCGCTTGCTCATCTGTCTGCGTTCCCCGTGCGCGTGTGTTGCGTGTCGCTGCGGCTCATGTCCGGCGCTGCCGCCCTGGGACGGCGGACTCGGCAGTCGTGCCCCCGGACTCCGGTGCGTGCCAGCGCACCGCCAGGCCGTTGGCGTAACGCAGGTCGATGCGCTCCACGGTGGCCAGGCGCGCACCGTCCCAGCCGAGCAGGAGGCCGAGCAGGCGCTGCAGCCGGGTACGGATCTCGCTGCGCCCGAGCTCGACCTCGAGGCCTCCGGCCAGGGTGAGGTGCCAGGCGCGGCGCGGGTCGAGCTGGAGGCGGGCGACCTGGCGGCCGGCGCGGGAGAGCAGCCCGTCGAGCAGGCGGTACTGCTCCAGCAGGCGACGCGACTGCCCCTCCGGCCCGTCCAGCGTTGGCAAATCACCCGGCACCGTCTCCGCGGCGACCTCGAACAACTCGCCGCTGCGATTGACCAGCCGTCCGTCGGCCCAGCGCGCCACCGCCTGCTGCTCCACCACCGTCAGCAGCAAGCGATCGGGCCACAGGCGACGGACGTAGGCGCGCTCGACCCACGGCAGCCGTTCGACCGCGCCACGCACCGCATCGACGTCGACCAGCAGCAGGCCGGTGGTCGCCAGCGGTGCGACGGTCTCCTGCAGGTGCAGGCGGTCGACGCGCTCGAGGTCGCCCTCGATGCGCACCGCGCGGATCGGCCAGTGCTCCGGATCGAGCGCCTGCACGCCGAGCCAGCCGATTCCGGCGACCAGCGTCGGCAGCAGCAGGCCCAGCACCAACTGACGTGATGCGGACGGGCCCAGTGCGCGGCGCGCGTCAGCCATGCCCACCCTCTCCGGGAAGCGTCGTGGCAAGGATGCGCACCACCAGCTCGTCGAAGTCGATGCCGGCTGCCCGCGCCGCCATCGGCACCAGGCTGTGATCGGTCATGCCGGGCACGGTGTTGACCTCGAGCAGTCGCGCTTGCCCGTCCCCGTCGAGCATCAGGTCGACCCGACCCCAGCCGGCCCCGCCGACCGCGGCGAAGGCCCGCTCGGCGAGCCGCAGCAGGCGCGCCTCGTCCTCGGCCGGGAGGCCACACGGGCAGTGGTAGCGGGTGTCGTCGGCCAGGTACTTGGCGTCGTAGTCATAGAACGCGTGCGGCGTCTCGAGACGGATCGCCGGCAACGCCGTGGCGCCGAGCAGCGCCACGGTGTACTCGGCGCCGCTGCAGAAGCGCTCGACCAGCACCGTGCTGTCATAGCGTGCCGCCTCGCGCCAGGCGGCCTCGAGACCGCCCCCATCGACCACCTTGGTGATGCCGATGCTCGATCCCTCCAGCGCCGGCTTGACGAACAGCGGCAGGCCGAGGCGTTCGACCACGCCCGCCCAGTCGCTGCGGGCGTCGAGGGTCTCGAACTCGGGGGTCGGCAGGCCGGCGCCCATGAACAGCTGCTTGCAGCGCAGCTTGTCCATCGACAGCGCCGAGGCGAGCACGCCGCTGCCGGTGTAGGGCAGACCGAGCGCCTCCAGTGTGCCCTGGATCACGCCGTCCTCGCCGCCGCGGCCATGCAAGACGATGAACACGCGGTCGAATTCACCCGCGAACAGTGCGCGCAGCCCATCCTCCGCCGGATCGACCGGGGAAGCGTCGACGCCACGCCGGCGCAGTCCGTCGAGGACCTGGCCGCCACTCTTGAGTGACACCTCGCGCTCGGCCGAGGCGCCGCCGAGGAGCACCGCGACGCGGCCGAAACGCCGCGGGTCGTCGTGTTGCGCATGTCGGCTCATGCCTTCCCCTCCCCGGCCGGCAGGCCGACGATCCGTACCTCGGTCTGGAGGCGCACCCCGTGCAGCCGCGCGACCGTCTCACGCACGTGCTCGATCAACGCCTCGACGTCGCCGGCGGTCGCCTCGCTCCCGGTGACGATGAAGTTGGCGTGCTTGGTCGAGACGCTGGCGCCACCGATCGCGAAACCCTTGAGGCCCGAGGCCTCGATCAGCCGCCCGGCGAAGTCGCCCGGCGGGTTCTTGAACACCGAACCGCACGACGGCTGGCGCGTCGGCTGGGTCGCCCCGCGCCGCTCGAGCAGGGCGCGGATGCGCGCCTGCCCCTCGGCGGGCTCGCCCGGGTCGAGCTGCAGCGTCGCCGCCAGGAACCACTCGTCGACCGGTCCGCTGACCGTGCGGTAGGCGACCCGGTAGTCGGCCGGGAGCCGTACGCGCAGCGCCCCGTCGCGGCCGGCGGTCTCGACGCCGACCACCCGCTGCCAGATCTCGTCGCCATGCGCCCCGGCGTTCATCGCCAGCGCACCGCCGAGGGTGCCGGGGATGCCGGCCAGGAACTCGATGCCGAGCAGGCCGGCACGCGCGCAGTGGCGGGCCACCGCGGCGCTGGTGGCGCCGGCCTCGGCGCGCACGCGCCCCTCCCCGAGGGTGTCGATCCGGTCCAGCGTGCCCTGCAGGCAGATCACCGTGCCGTCGATGCCGCCGTCGCGCACCAGCAGGTTGCTGCCCAGCCCGACCCAGTGCAGCTCCTCGCCCGGATCCAGGGTGGCGAGGAAGGCGACCAGGTCGTCGCGATCGGCGGGGCGGAAGAAGCGTCGCGCCGGCCCGCCGACACGCCAGCCGCCGTGACGCGCCATCGGCTCGTCGCGGCGCAGCTCGCCGCGCAGGGGGATGGCCGTGGACGCGTTCACGACGCCCCCTCGACCGGCAGGTAGCCGTCGAGGCCGAGTTCGTCGGGCAGGCCCGCCGGAACGCGGCCGACGTCGCCGGCGCCCATCAGCAGAAGGATGTCGCCACCCTCGAGCAGGTCGGGCAGCAGCTCCGCGAAACCGGACGCCGCGTCGACGAACACCGGGTCGAGCTTGCCTCGCGCACGCACCGCGCGGCAGAGTGCGCGCCCGTCGGCACCCGCCAGTGGCTCCTCGCCGGCCGCGTAGACCTCGGCGAGCAACAGCAGGTCGGGTTCGGAGAGCACCTGGGCGAAGTCCTCGAACAGGTCGCGCGTGCGCGAGTAGCGGTGCGGCTGGAAGGCCAGCACCACGCGCCGCCCGGGCCACCCATCGCGCACCGCCGCGAGGGTCGCAGCGATCTCGCGCGGGTGGTGGCCGTAGTCGTCGATCACCGTGACGCGACCCGTGGACAGCACCAGGTCGCCGTGGACCTGGAAGCGGCGGCCGATGCCGGCGAAGCCGGCCAGGCCCCGCTGGATCGCGGCGTCGTCGACGCCGACCTCGGCCGCGACGGCGATCGCAGCCAGGGCGTTGAGCACGTTGTGCCGGCCGGGCAGGTTGAGCGTCACTTCGAGGTCGCCGGCGTGGCCGCGGCGGCTGACGCGGAAGGTGGTGCGCAGGCCGCGCTGCGCGATGGCGTGGGCGCGCAGGTCGGCGTCGGCCACGGTGCCGTAGGTCAGCACCGGCTTGGAGATCTCCGGCACCAGCTCACGCACCACCGGGTCGTCGAGGCACAGCACCGCGAGGCCGTAGAACGGCAGGTGGTGCAGGAACTCGCTGAAGGTCGCGCGCAGGCGGTCGAAGTCGCCGGCGTAGGTCGACATGTGGTCGGCGTCGATATTGGTCACCACCGCCAGCATCGGCTGCAGGTAGAGGAACGAGGCGTCGCTCTCGTCGGCCTCGGCAACCAGGATGCGCCCGGCGCCGAGCCGGGCGTGGGTGCCGGCGCTGTTGAGCAGCCCGCCGATCACGAAGGTGGGATCGAGGCCGCCCTCGGCCAGCAGGCTCGCGACCAGGCTGGTGGTGGTGGTCTTGCCGTGGGTACCGGCGACCGCGATGCCGTAGCGGAAACGCATCAGCTCGCTGAGCATTTCCGCGCGCGGGATCACCGGGATGCGCGCCGCGTGCGCCGCGACCACCTCGGGGTTGTCCGCCTGGACCGCGCTGGAGATCACCACGACGTCGCTGCCGCCGATGTGCGTCGCGGCGTGGCCCATGGCAATGCGCGCACCGCGCTCGGCCAGGCGCGCGGTCACACGGTTCTGACCGAGGTCGCTGCCGGTCACCTCGTAGCCGAGGTTCAGCAGCACCTCGGCGATGCCGCCCATGCCGGCGCCGCCGATCCCGACCATGTGGATGCGCCGGATGCGCCCCATGGTGGGCAGCGTGCCCTGGTCGCCCGTCGCGCTCATGCCACCCTCCTCGTCGGACCGGCCAGGCGCGCCGCGCGCAGGCACTCGGCGACGACCTCGGCGGTCGCCCCGGGCCGGGCCACGCTGCGCGCCGCCTCGGCCATCGCCAGCAGCCGCGGGCGATCTCCGGCCAGAACCGTGAGCTCTTCGGCGAGCCGTGCCGCGTCCAGCTCCGCTTGCGGCAGCAGCCGCGCGGCGCCGACCGCCACCAACTCGCCGGCATTGGCGGTCTGGTGATCGTCGACCGCATACGGAAACGGCACCAGCAGCGCGCCGACCCCGGCCGCGGCCAGTTCGGCCACGGTCAGCGCCCCAGCACGGCAGACCACCAGGTCGGCCCAGGCGTAGGCGGCGGCCATGTCGTCGATGAACGGCGTCACCTCGGCCTCGACCCCGGCCTCGGCGTAGGTCGCGCGGGTGCTCTCGAGGTGGTCGCGGCCGCACTGGTGGCGGATCTCCAGCCGGCCGGCGAGGCGCGCCGCCGCCGCCGGGACGACGCCGTTCAGTGCCGCGGCACCGAGACTGCCGCCGATCACCAGCAGGCGCAGACGGCCGCCGCGTCCGCCGAGGCGCGTCGCGGGCTGCGGCAACGCCGCGATCTCGGCACGCACCGGGTTGCCGGTGAGCCGCGCGCCGCGCGCCGGGGGGAAGGTGCCAGGGAAGGCCTCGAGCACCCGATCCGCGACCCGCGCGAGCAGCGCGTTGGTCAGCCCCGCCACGGCGTTCTGCTCGTGCACCAGCAGCGGCACCGCGAGCAGTCGCGCCGCGACACCGCCAGGACCCGCCACGAAGCCGCCCATGCCCAGCACCGCCGCGGGGCGCCGGCGGCGCAGCGCGGCCAGCGCCTGGAGCAACGCGACGGCGAGACGGGCCGGTGCCAGCAGCCAGCCGGCCAGTCCCTTGCCGCGCAGGCCGGAGACGCTGATCCAGTCGATCTCGATCCCGGCCTTCGGCACCAGTTCCGCCTCGAGGCCGCGGCGGGTGCCGAGCCAGCTGACCGCGAGGCCGCGCGCGCGCAGCCCTTCGGCGATCGCCAACGCCGGGAAGACGTGCCCGCCGGTGCCGCCGGCCATGATCACGATCGTCGCGCTCATGCCCGCACCTCTGCCGGGTAGCGGACGCCGGCATCGTCGAGTCGGCGACCGAACTCGGGGCTCTCGCTCTCGTAGGCAACACGCAGCAGCAGCGCCAGCGCCAGGCAGGTCACCAGCAGGCTGCTGCCGCCGTAGCTGATCAGCGGCAGCGTCAGCCCTTTGGTCGGCAACAGTCCCATGTTGACGCCGATGCTGATGAAGGTCTGCAGGCCGATCCAGACGGTCACGCCGTAGGCGAGGTGCGCGGCGAACGCCTGTCCGGCGCGCTCGGCACGCGCGCCGATCTGGAAGCCGCGCAGCAGCAGCAGCGCGTAGAGGGTGATGACCACCAGCAGTCCGACCATGCCGAGCTCCTCGGCCAGCACGGCGATGATGAAGTCGGTGTGCGCCTCGGGCAGGTAGGAGAGCTTCTGCACGCTGGCGCCGAGGCCGACGCCGAACCAGTCGCCGCGGCCGAAGGCGATGAGCGCCTGGGTCAGCTGGAAGCCGGTGTCGAACGGGTCGGCCCAGGGGTCGACGAAGGTGGTCAAGCGTTGCATGCGGTAGGGCGAGGTCATCACCAGCGTGGTCGCCAGCCCGGCGATGAGCCCGCCCGCGAAGACGAACGGCACGATGCGCACCCCGCCGAGGAACAGCATCGCGGCGGTGGTCGCCATGATCACCACGGCAGCACCGAAATCGGGCTCCATGAGCAGCAGCATGCCGCCGAAACCGAGCAGGACCATCGGCTTGGCGAAGCCCCACAGCGAGTTCTGCACCTCGTGGCGCCGGCGCACGACGTAACCGGCGACGAAGACGATCGCCAGCAGCTTCATCAGTTCGGAGGGCTGCAGCGTCATGAACCCGAGGTTGAGCCAGCGCATCGCGCCGTTGACCTCGCGCCCGATACCCGGCACCAGCACCAGCGCCAGCAGCAGGTAGCCCACCAGCAGCAGGCTGCCGCCGTGCCGTTCCCAGAGCGTGACCGGGGTGCGGTAGACCACCCAGCCGGCGGCAAAGCCGAGGGCGACATGCGCCAGCTGACGCCACAGGAAATAGAGCGGCTCGCCCTGCCGGCTGTCGGCCAGGGACATCGAGGCCGAGGTGACCATCACCAGGCCGAGGCCGAGCAGCGCCAGGGCCAAGCCCAGCAGCCAGAAGTCGTGGCGCACCGCCACCTGGCGCCGCACCGCGTGGACCGTGGCCTGGCCGCGCCGGGCGTTCACGCGCCCGTCTCCTGTCGGGTGCCGAGCGCGCGGCGCACCGCATCGGCGAACTGCGCACCGCGGTCCTCGAAGTCGCGGTAGCGGTCGAAGCTCGCGCAGGCCGGTGACAGCAGAACACTGTCACCCCTGCGTGCCAGCGCCCGAGCGCACGCAACCGCGGCGTCCAGGTCGGCGACGCGCTCGAGCGGAGCGACCGGGGCGAGCACCCGCTCCAGGGCGGCGACGTCGTCACCGACCAGCAGCACGGCACGCAGCTTGCCGGCCGCGGCCGCACCGAGGGGCGCGTAGTCGACCGGCTCGGGCTGGCCACCGGCGATCAGCACCAGCGGGCCGTCGAGACCGGCCAGCGCCGCGGCCGTCGCCCCCGGGTTGGTCGCCTTGGAGTCGTTGTACCAGCGCACCCCGTCCGCCTCGGCGACCCACTCGATGCGGTGCGGCAGGCCGCGGTAGGCGAGCAGCGCATCGAGGCACGCCGCACGCGGCAGCTCGACGGCCTCGGCAAGCGCCAGCGCGGCGAGCGCGGTGGCGCGGTTGTGACGCCCGGGGATGCGCAGCGCGGAGGCCGGCAGCAGCGCCTCCGCACCACGCGACAGCCACGCCTGGCCGTCGCGCTCGACGACGCCGAATGCGCCCGCCTCCGGAACGCCGAGGCCGAAGCTCAGCGCGGCGCGCCCGGGTTGCGTCAGCGACATCACCGCCGGGTCGTCGCGGTTGACCACCATGACGCCATCGCCGGCGTAGACCCGCGCCTTGGTCGCCAGGTACTCGGCGAAGTCGGCGTAGCGGTCGAGGTGGTGCGGCGAGGCGTTGAGCACCACCGCCGCGCGCGCGTTCAGCGAGCGGGTGGTCTCGAGCTGGTAGCTCGAGAGCTCGATGACGAAGAACTCCGGGGCCGGCGCGTCGAGCAGGTCAAGCGCAGGCGTCCCGAGGTTGCCGCCGATCAGCACCCGGCGTCCGGCCGCGACGGCCATGCTGCCGAGCAGTGTGGTCACGGTGCTCTTGCCGTTGGTGCCGGTCACCGCGACCACCGGCGCCGGCACCGCCCGGGCGAACAGCTCGATCTCGCCGACCACCTCCACACCGGCCGCGAGCGGCAGCCGGCGGCGGTCGACGCCGGGGCTCACCACGACGCGGCCGGCGCCGGCGAAGGCATCGACCGGGAACCCGCCCAGCCGCACCTCGACCTGCGGGAACTCCGTGCGCAGCGCGGCGAGCGCGGGGGGTGCTTCGCGGCTGTCGCAGACGGTCACCGCCTCGCCCCGGGCCACCAGGTGGCGCACGCAGGCCAGCCCGGACTTGCCGAGACCGACGACGAGGGTGTGCTGGTGGGCATCCATGTCAGCGGATCTTCAGCGTCGCCAGCCCGACCAGCACGAGGATGACGGTGATGATCCAGAAGCGGACGATCACGCGCGGCTCGGGCCAGCCCTTGAGCTCGAAGTGGTGGTGCAGCGGCGCCATGCGGAAGATGCGCCGTCCGGTCAGCTTGTACGAGGCGACCTGCAGGATCACCGAGACCGTCTCGACGACGAACACCCCGCCCATGACGAACAGCACCAGCTCCTGGCGCACCACCACGGCGACGACGCCGAGCGCGGCGCCGAGCGCCAGCGCCCCCACGTCGCCCATGAACACCTGGGCCGGGTAGGCGTTGAACCACAGGAAGCCGAGGCCCGCGCCGACGATCGCGCCACAGAAGACCACCACCTCCCCGACCCCGATCAGGTAGGGAATCTGCAGGTAGGAGGCGAACTTCACGTGGCCGGTGACGTAGACGAAGATGCCGAGCGCCCCGGCGACCATGACGGTCGGCAGGATCGCCAGGCCGTCGAGGCCATCGGTCAGGTTCACCGCGTTGCTCGAGCCGACGATGACGAAATAGGCCAGCGGCACGAACATCCAGCCGAGATCGACGGCGACGTCCTTGAAGAACGGGACGATCAGCTGCGTCTCCATCGGGCTGACCGCCGTGTTGAGCAAGATCACCGCCGCCAGGAGTCCGACCAGCGACTGCCAGAAGTACTTCCAGCGCGCCGGCAGGCCGCGGCTGTCGCGCAGCACCAGCTTGCGGTAGTCGTCAACCCAGCCGATGGCGCCGAACAGCAGGGTCACCGCCAGCACGATCCAGACGTATCGATTGCCGAGGTCGGACCAGAGCAGCGTGCTGACGGCGATGGCCACGAGGATCAGGGCCCCGCCCATGGTCGGCGTCCCCGCCTTGGTCAGGTGGCTCTGCGGTCCGTCGTCGCGCACCATCTGGCCGATCTGGTAGCGGCTCAGGCGGCGGATCATCTCGGGACCAACGATGAAGCAGATCAGCAGGGCGGTCAGCACGCCGAGGATGGCGCGCAGGGTCAGGTATTGAAAGACGTTGAACCCGCTGTTCAGGCCGACCAGGTACTGGCTCAGGTGGTACAGCATCAGCCCTCCCCTCCGGCGGTGAGCGCCGCGACGACCCGCTCCATGCGCGCCGCGCGCGAACCCTTGACCAGCAGCGTGACCCCCGCGTCGAGGTCGTCGCGCAGCGCCGCGACCAGGGCCTGCTGGTCGGTGAACGCTTCGCCGTGCGCACCGA
Organism: Gammaproteobacteria bacterium; assembly: GCA_041602955.1. GTDB lineage: Bacteria > Pseudomonadota > Gammaproteobacteria > QNFN01 > QNFN01 > QNFN01. The sequence continues at coordinate 9,450 of JBFIFF010000009.1, forward strand.
ACGCCTCGGCGGCGCGCGCCGCCAGCGTGCCCACCGCGAGCAGCCGGTCGATCCCGCGCGCACGCGCCTGCTCGCCCACCCAGGCGTGCCAGCGCGGCGCGTCCTCGCCCAGTTCGGCCATGTCTCCGACCGCCAGCCAGCGCTGCCCGGGGCGGGTCGCCAGCAGCTCGATGGCCGCGGCGAAGGCGGTCGGATTGGCGTTGTAGGTATCGTCGATGATCAGCGCGCCGCGCGGCCCGGCGACGCCTTGCAGGCGACCGGGCACGGTCGGCGCCGCGGCCAGGCCCTCGCGCACCGCGTCGAGGTCGGCGCCGGCGACCAGCGCCGCGGCGGCGGCGGCAAGCGCGTTGGCGACGTTGTGGCGCCCGGCGAGCGGCAGGCCCACCTCGATCGATCCGAGCGGCGTGACCAGCGGGAAGCGCAGCCGCGGGTGCAGGCCGTCCTCCTCGGCGATCGCGTCGGGATCGGTGGTGACATCGGCGTCGGCCGCGACGCCGAAGGTCAACGTGCGCCGGTCGGCGGCCAGCTCGTGCCACACCCCGGCGTGCGGGTCGTCGGCGTTGATCACCGCGGTGCCGTTGGCGCCAAGCCCGGCGAACAACTCGCCCTTGGCGCGCGCGACGCCGGCGACGCTGCCGAACCCCTCGAGGTGCACCGGCCCGGCGTTGGTGACGACCCCCACGCTCGGCCGCGCCAGCCCGGTCAGGTAGGCGATCTCGCCGGAGTGGTTGGCGCCCATCTCCACCACCGCGCCGAGGTGGGCGGGATCGAGGTCGAGCAGCGTCAGCGGCACGCCGATGTGGTTGTTGAGGTTGCCGCGCGTGGCCAGCACCGGGCCGCGCCGGCCGAGGATGGCCACCGCCAGTTCCTTGACCGTGGTCTTGCCGCTGCTGCCGGTCACCGCGATCAGCGGCAGCTCGTGGCGCGCTCGCCAGCCGGCAGCGAGCCGCCCCAGCCCGGCGACGGTGTCGTCGACCACCAGCAGCGGGCCCACGCCCGGCAGCTCGCGTGCCACCATGGCGGCGACCGCGCCGCCGGCGAAGGCCGCGGCGACATGGTCGTGACCGTCGAAGCGCTCGCCGCGCAGCGCGACGAACAGCGACCCGGGCACCACCTTGCGGCTGTCGGTCGACACCCCGTGGAAGCCGGCCCCGGCCCCCACCAGCCGCGCGTCGGCGAGCGCGGCGGCCGCGTGCAGATCCAGGGCGACGCTCATGCTGGCGCCTCCTGCAGGCGACGCACCAGCGCGCGGTCGCTGAACGGGTGCGCGACCTCGCCGACCAGCTGCACCGTCTCGTGGCCCTTGCCGGCGACCAGCACCACGTCCCCGGGCGCGGCTTCCGTCAGCGCCCGCGTGATGGCGGCGGCGCGATCGCGGACCACCGCGACGCGGTCGGGCGCCGCCATGCCGTCGAGGATCATCGAGACGATCCGTGCACCCTCCTCGTGGCGCGGGTTGTCGTCGGTGACGATCACGCGGTCTGCGCCCGCCTCGGCGGCCGCACCCATCAGCGGCCGTTTGGCCGCGTCGCGGTCGCCGCCACAGCCGAACACGCACCAGAGCCGGCCACGGCAGTGCTCGCGCAGCGCCGCCAATGCCGAGGCCAGCGCGTCCGGGGTGTGTGCATAGTCGACCACCGCGAGCGGGCCGCCGGGACGCGCGAAGCGTTCCATGCGTCCCGGCACGGTGCGCACCCGCGCGAGCCGCGCCAGCGCGTCGTCGAGTTCCAGGCCAGCCAGCCTCAACGCGGCGAGCGCGGCGAGCAGGTTGCTGGCGTTGAAGCGGCCGAGCAGCGGGCTGCGCAGCGTGCCGCATGCCGCGCCGTGCGTCACCGTGAGGGCGAGGCCGTCGGCGTCGAGCCCGAGGTCGGTACCACGCAGCGCCGCGTGCTGCGCGAAACCGAAGCCGAGTGTCTCGATCCCGGGCGCGAGGCCATCGAGCCACGCTGCGCCGTGTGCATCGTCGACGTTGAGCGCGGCGCGGCGCAGGCCGGGCTGCGCGAACAGGCGACGCTTGGCCGCCGCGTAGCCGGACATGTCGCCGTGGTAGTCGAGGTGCTCGTGGGTCAGGTTGGTGAACACCGCGGTGTCGAAGCGGACCCCCGTGACCCGTTCCTGGTCGAGGGCGTGCGAGGAGACCTCAAGCGCCACGCGCCGTGCGCCGGCGTCGCGCAGGCGAGCCAGCTCGGCGTGCAGGGCGATGGCGTCCGGCGTGGTGTGGGTCGTCGGGCGCAGTGCGCCGAGGAGGCCGTTGCCGACCGTGCCCACCACGCCGCAGCGCGCCTCCGGGGTATCGAGCGCCTGGGCGAGGAAGTGGCACACCGAGGTCTTGCCGTTGGTCCCGGTGACGCCGATCACGGCGAGGTCACGCGACGGCGCGGCGTAGAAGCGATCGGCGAGCAGGCCGGCCAGGCCGCGCAGCCCCGGGACCGGTCGCATCGGCAGGCGCGTCGCCGGCGGTGCGCCCGCGCCCCGAGGGTCGTAGAGCGCCGCCACCGCCCCGGCACGCTCGGCAGCGGCGAGGTGCGCCAGCCCGTGCCCACGCCCACCGCCCCAGGCCAGGAACAGGTGCCCCGGCGCGCAACGACGGCTGTCGCTGCACAGGCCGGTGACCGGCAACCCGCCCCCCTCGGGGAGCGGTGCCAGGCCGTCGAGCAGCCGGCCCAGGGTCCAGGCGGCGCCGGAGTTGCGCGCGGCCATCATGTGGCCCCATCCCGCGGTTCGCCCGCGCCGGCGGCCTGCCACGCCGCCGGGTCGTCGGGCGCCACGTTCATCAGGCGCAGCGCGCCGGCCATGATCCGCGCGAAGGCCGGCGCGGCCACCAGGCCACCGTAGTACTCGTCGCCGCGTGGCTCATCGACCACCACCACCGTCACCAGCCGCGGCCGGCTCGCCGGGGCCAGACCGGCGAAGACCGCCACGTAGCGGTCTTCGGCGTAGCCGCCAGCGACCGACTTCTTGACCGTCCCGGTCTTGCCCGCGACCCGGTAGCCGGACACTGCGGCACGCTGCGCGGTGCCAACCGGGCTGACCACGGTTTCCATCATGCGCAGCAGGTCGTCGACGTTCTCCTGTGCCAGCACGCGCTCGCCTGCCGGTCTGGCGTCGCGCGCGAGCAGGGTCGGCGGCACGCGCACGCCGCGGTTGGCCAGCACCGCGTACGCCTGCGCCAACTGCAGTGGCGTGACCGAGACCCCGTAGCCGTACGCGAGCGTCGCCACCTCGACCCGCCCCCAGCGCCGCGGCGAGGCCAGCAGCCCGGCCGCCTCTCCGGGGAAGCCGACCCCGGTCGGCACGCCGAGACCGACACGCTCGAGGACCCGCCATAGTTGGTTCTCAGGCAGGTCAAGGGCGATCTTGCTGGCGCCGACGTTGCTCGACTTGGTCAGCACCGTGGCGACGTCGATCGGTCCGAAGTTGCGGATGTCGCGCACCGTCAGGCGTCCGACCTGGTACCAACCCGGCGTGGTGTCGATCGGTGTCCCGGGGCGGTAGCGGCCGCTCTCGAGCGCCGCGGCGACGGTGAACGGCTTCAACGTCGAGCCCGGTTCGAGCACGTCGGTGACGGCGCGGTTGCGGTAGTTCTCGCCGAGCAGCACGCGCCGGTTGTTGGGGTTGAACGACGGCTGGTTGACCATCGCCAGCACCTCGCCCGTCTGCACGTCGAGCACCACCGCGCTGCCCGAGCGGGCGTTGTGCTTGTGCACCGCCGCCTTCAACTCGCGGTAGGCGAGGTACTGGATGCGCCGGTCGAGGCTCAGGCGCAGGTCGCGGCCCGGGCGCGCTTCCTGCACACGCCCCACCTCGTCGACCACGTGGCCGAGGCGGTCCTTGATCACCCGCTTGCTGCCCGGCTCCGCGCGCAGGTGGTCGTCGTAGGCGAGTTCGATCCCCTCCTGGCCGACGTCGTCGATGTTGGTGAAGCCGAGCACGTGCCCGGCGACCTCACCGGCGGGGTAGTAGCGCCGGTACTCGCGCTGCAACGCCACGCCGGGCAGGCCGAGTTCCATGACCGCGCGCGCACGGTCGGGTGCGACGTGACGTCGCAGGTAGACGAACTCACGATCGCCCCGGCCGGCGAGCAGCTGCTGCAGGCGGTCGGCCGTCAGTTCCAGCCGGGCCGCGAGTTCGGGCAGACGGTCGCGCGCCGCGCTGAGGTCGCGCGGATTGGCCCACACCGAGTCGACCGGGGTGCTGATCGCCAGCGGCTCCCCGTGGCGGTCGGTGATCATGCCGCGATGCGCGGGCACCGTGACCACGCGCAGGTGGCGCGCCTCGCCTTGCCCTTGCAGGAACGCCCGCTCCTTGAGCTGCAGGTCGACGGCACGCCACACCAGCGCCGCGAGCCCGGCGAGCAGCACGCCAAGCACCAGCCGCCGGCGACCGTGGCCGACCCGCGCCAGCGACGACGAGGCATCGGTGTGGCGCGACGGAGGAGCGACGGCGCGTCTCACGGCGCGATCCTGATCAGCTGCGGACGCTCGGGCAGCATCAAGCCGAGTTCGCGCGACGCCGCTTCCTCGATGCGCGCGTGCTGGGTGAGCGTGCTCTGCTCGAGCTGCAGACGCCCCCAATCGATGTCCATGGCGTCGCGCTCGGCATGCAGCGACTGCAGGCGGTTGAACTCCACCCTGCTCTGGTGCTTGGCCTGGACGACACCGAGCGCCGAGGCCAGCGCGGCGAGCGCCAGGACGAAGGCGAACAGGCGCTCGGCGATCATGCCGCGAGGCGCTCGGCGACACGCAACACGGCGCTGCGCGCGCGGGGGTTGGTCGCGACCTCGTCCGGACCCGGGCGCCGTGGCTTGCCGACCAGGCACAGAAGCGCGGCCGGCGCCACGTCGCGCACGGGCAGGTCGGGCGGCAGGTCGTCACGCGGACGGCTGAGGTCGCGCATGAAGCGCTTGACGATGCGGTCCTCGAGGGAGTGGAAGCTGATCACCGCCAGGCGCCCGCCGGGCGCCAGGGCCGGGACAGAGGCGGCGAGCGCGCACGGCAACGCCTCGAGTTCGCCGTTGACCTGGATGCGCAGCGCCTGGATGGTGCGTGTCGCCGGGTGCTTGCCCGGCTCGCGCCGTGGGACCGCGGCGCTGACGATCGCCGCCAGGCGCGCGGTGGTCGCCACCGGTGCTTCGGCACGCGCCGCGACCACGGCACGGGCGATGCGCCGGCTGTGGCGCTCCTCGCCGAAGCGCCAGAGGACGTCGGCAATCTCCTGTGCGCTCGCGTGGGCCAGCCAGGCCGCGGCCGGCTCGCCCGAGTCCGGGTCCATGCGCATGTCGAGGGGACCGTCGTGCTGGAAGCTGAAGCCGCGCGCGGGGTCGTCGAGCTGCGGCGAGGAGACGCCGAGGTCGAGCAGGATGCCGTCGACGGCACCCAGCAACCCGCGCTTCTCAAGCATGTCGCCCATGTCGGCGAAACTCCCGCGTTCGATCACGAACCTGCGGTCCTCGATCCGCATCCCGGCCGCGACCGCGTCCGGGTCCCTGTCCATGGCCAGCAACCGGCCCCGCGGTCCCAGCGCAGCAAGGATCGCCATGCTGTGCCCGCCGCGCCCGAAGGTCCCGTCGACGTAGGTCCCTTCGGGACGCACCTGCAATGCCGCCAGCACCTCAGCCAGGAGGACCGGCTGATGGAGGTCTGCGACGGCCACCGGATCAGAAGGCCAGGGAACCCAGGTCCCCGGCCAGATCGCCGTCGTCGTCCTCCTCCTCGGCCAGCCAGCTCTCGCGGCGGGCGTTCCAGGCGTCCTCGTCCCAGAGTTCGAACTTGTTCCCCTGGCCGATCAGCACGGCCTTGCGCTCGAGCGAGGCGATCTCGCGCAGCACGGCGGGCAGGAGCACGCGGCCGTGGCCGTCGAGTTCAAGGTCGGTGGCATGGCCGATCAGCAGCCCCTGGAGCCGGCGCACCTTGCGGTTCAGCGTGGGCAGGCGCATCAGGCGCCGCTCGATCTCCTCCCACTCGGGCAGGGTGTAGAGCAGCAGGCAGCGTTCGCGGTCGACCGTGACCACGAGGCGCCCACCCGACTCGGCCTGCAGGCGATCCCGGTACTTGGTCGGGATGGCCAGCCGGCCCTTGGCGTCGAGCGTCAGCGGGTTGATGCCGCGGAACACCGCATCTCCCGTTGCACAATTTCCCCCTTTAGCCCACTTTCTCCCACTTCGTGACACTATAGGGAGCGCTCGCTCCACATGTCAAGCAGATCAAAGAGGATTTCCTTCTTAAAACACAGGAACTTAGAGCACGAGACCCCGAGGCGGCCGCGGCCATGACCGAACAAAAATCGTCAAATCAGTTGGTTGAGAACGAAAGCTTGAAAACGAATTAAAAAATCGCTGGCTGGAGGCCGCGAAAGGGCTTCCGGGAGGAAAGTGGGGAGCCGGCCTGTAAGCCGGGTTCTGTCGTGGGCGACCATTCGTCTGGGACGCGCGTCGCCGCGCGCCTCGAGCGACCTACCCGGGAGCCGTGCGGACCACACGCGGCGGCGTACCGCCTGCTCCCCTACTTGGTCTTGCTCCGGGTGGGGTTTGCCGTGCCGCCGAGTGTTGCCACCGGCGCGGTGCGCTCTTA
>JBFIFF010000010.1:0-15954 GCA_041602955.1 Gammaproteobacteria bacterium
CCAACGAGGCAGCAAATTTCCTAATAATTAACTCTATATTTATATTATATATTTATGATTTTGTTATTTTATTCGTCGATCCACCGACTCAACGCCTCGATCAGCTTGCGCGCCTGGTCGGCGCTGGAGATGTTGAACTTCGACTTCTGCATGAAGCGGTCGTTGCGCTTCTGGTAGCGGCGGATGGTGTAGCGGTCGGGGCTGTAGGCCTGCTTGCGCGCATCCCACTCCTGGTAGCGGAAGACGACGGTCGACCACCCCCCCCGGGTCAGGACCACCTTGTCGAGTTCCTTGACCACCTCGACCCCGCCCTCGCTGTAGCTGACCGTGAGGTCGTCGACCTTCTCCGCCATGCCCTTCTCCCCTGCCGTAATCGAGGCGTCCAGCGCGTCGTGGACGCGGCGCATCATACCGGTCGCCGGGGCTGCCGGGAAACGCCCCGACTTCGCGACCCCGGATGGCTATACTGACGCACAACCAACGCTTGGAGACGCAGCGGAGACGCAGCGATGGGAAAACTCGAGACCAGCGCCCTGGACCTGGTCGAGCGCCTGCTCGAGATCGGCACCGCGCTCTCGGCGGAGAAGGACACCCCGCGCCTGCTCGAGCGGATCCTGCTGGGCGCCAAGGAGATCACCCACGCCGACGGCGGCACGCTCTACCGGGTCAGCGACGACCAGCAGAGCCTCGAGTTCGCCATCATCCGCACCGACTCGCTCGACATCGCCATGGGCGGCACCACCGGCAAGGAGATCACCTTCCCGAACCTGCCGCTGCACCGCGAGGACGGCTCGCCCAACGTCAACATGGTCGCCGCCTGCGCCGCGCTGGAGCGGGTCACCATCAACATCCCCGACGCCTACGAGAACACCACCTACGATTTCTCCGGCACGGTCAAGTTCGATGCGAGCACGGGCTACCGCTCGCGGTCGTTCCTGACCGTGCCGATGGCCAACCACGAGAACGAGGTGATCGGCGTCCTGCAGCTGCTGAACAAGATCGACCCGGAGAACGGCGAGGTCGTGCCCTTCACCGAGGAGGACCAGCGCCTGGTCGAGTCGCTCGCCTCGCAGGCCGCGGTGGCACTGACCAACCAGCAGCTGATCGCCAACCTGCGCCAACTGTTCGAGTCGTTCATCGAGATGATCGCCTCGGCGATCGACGACAAGTCCCCCTACACGGGCGGCCACTGCCGGCGGGTACCGGAGCTCTCGATGATGCTGGCCGACGCCTGCTCACGCACCGGGGAAGGCCCCCTCGCCAACTTCTCCATGACACCGACCGACCGCTACGAGCTCAAGATCGCCTCCTGGCTGCACGACTGCGGCAAGGTGACCACGCCGGAGTACGTGGTCGACAAGGCGACCAAGCTCGAGGCGATCCACGATCGCGTCAACACGGTCGACACCCGCTTCGAGGTGCTCAAGCGCGACGCCGAGATCGCGTTCCTCAAGGCGCGGATCGAGGCCCTCGAGGAGGGCCGCGAAGTGGACCTCGCCGCACTCGAGAGCACCTACGAGAGCCACCTCGCGCAACTCGACGTGGACCGCGAGTTCGTGCACAAGGCCAACATCGGTGGCGAGTTCATGCGCGAAGAGGACAAGGCGCGCATCCACGAGATCGCCGAGCACCGCTGGGTGGGGCCCGACGGCGAGGAGCAGCCGTTCCTCACCGAGAACGAGGTCTACAACCTGTGCGTGGAGCGCGGCACGCTGACCGCCGAGGAACGCGACGTCATCAACTACCACATCACCGCGACGATCAAGATGCTCGAGTCCCTGCCCTTCCCGAAGGACCTGCAGCGGGTGCCCGAGTTCGCCGGCGGCCACCACGAGAAGATGGACGGCAGCGGCTACCCGCGCGGCCTCAAGCGCGACCAGATGTCGATCCAGGCGCGCATCATGGGCATCGCCGACATCTTCGAGGCGCTGACCGCGGCCGACCGGCCCTACAAGAAGGCCAAGACGCTCTCCGAGAGCCTCAGGATCATGGGCTTCATGAAGAAGGACAGCCACATCGACCCCGACCTGTTCGACGTGTTCCTGCGCGAAAAGGTGTGGCTGGAGTACGCCGACAAGTTCCTGCAGCCGGAGCAGATCGACGAGGTGGACCTCGCGCAGGTGCCCGGCTACGGGAGCTGATCGGCGCCCGACCCGGGCTTGCGGATCCGTCTGCCGCGGTCGACAGGGACCACCACCGGCACGAGAACTCCCGCGAAGGAGACCGGACGGGCCCGCGCCGGGAGGCGCCTAGGAGATGACGCCGGCCGGCGTCTTGTTGAGCCCGCCGCGCAGCACGTGGGCGTCGAATCCGCGCTCGTTGAGCAGGAAGGCGGCCGCCGAGCTGCGGCTTCCGGTGTCGCAGACGACCACGTAGGGGGTGGCGCGGTCGAGCTGCTTGAAGCGCAGGCGCAGCGAGAAGAACGGCACGTTGATGCTGCCCTCGAGGTGGCGCTGCTCGTACTCGGGCGGCAGGCGGACGTCGAGCCACTGGGCGCCCTTGCCCTCGACCATCTCCTGCGCGTCGTCGAAGCCGACCCAGTTGAGCAGCGGCTCGTTGAGCAGCGTCATGAAGTCGTCCTTGGACAGGCGCATGAGCTCGCCGTCGCTGAGCATGGTGACCGTGGCGTTGCGCTTGGTGTCGGTGATCAGCGCCTCCTCGCCGAAGCTGTCGCCGACGCCGAGGGTGGCGAGCTTGACGCCGTTGGGATTGCTGCGCGTCTTGCGCGTCACCTTGCAGTGCCCGCGCTTGACCACGTAGTAGTAGTCGCCCTCCTGGCCCTGCTCGATGACGTTCTCGCCGGCACGCAGGGAGACCGAGCGCATGCGCATGAAGATGGCCTGGATGTTGGCCGGCGGGATGCGGAAAAAGACCTCCTTCTGCAGGATCTTCCCCATCCAGTCGTTCTCGTCCTGCTGGTCGTGCTCGTCGGCGATGTCCTCGACGACGTAGCCGCTGGTCTGGTCCCAGGTGAGCAGGGTGTCGAGGAGTTCGCTCTGGAAGCGCAGTACGGCGATGACGGTCCGGGCCTTGGCCGTGACCTGGCGCGGCTGGTACGGGGCCAGCGGGTGCAGGGTCGCCTCCTCGCCGCCCCTGAGCACCTTGAGCAGGCTGCTGCCGGCGACCAGTTCGATCTCGCCCTGCAGCAGGTAGATGGCGCTGTGGTCCTCCTCGCCCTCGCGGAACACGACGTCGCCGGCCGGGACCTTCTCGGGCTCGGTGCTGGTGGCCAGTTTCTCGACGTGCTCGCCGGTCAGCGAGTTGATCGGCACCAGCCTTTTAAGGATCTTCTTGTCTACCATCGGGCGGTCCGAGCGAGGCCTCCGGGAGCGCCGGCGATCGCGCTGCCGCTCCCTGGCACGGGAGAGCTACGTTACCGGCCCGACACCGGGCGGCGCAAGGAACCCGTTCACACGCCGCCGCTGCGCCGGTCCTCGGGTGGCAGGCTGGAGATCCGCCGGTGGTGGTCGAGGATCAGGCGCGCCGCTTCGTGCGGGTCGTCGACCAGCTGGAAAAGCTCGAAGTCCCCCGGGGAGATGCAGCCCAGCTCCAGGGTCCGTGCACGCAGCCAGTCGACCAGTCCCTGCCAGTAGTCGGTGCCGTAGAGCAGGATCGGGAACTGGCGGATCTTCTCGGTCTGCACCAGGGTCAGCGCCTCGAACAGCTCGTCGAGGGTGCCGAAGCCGCCGGGGAAGATCACGTAGGCCACCGCGTATTTCACGAACATCAGCTTGCGCACGAAGAAGTAGCGGAACTCGAGGTGGACGTCCTGGTGCGGGTTGGGGTTCTGCTCCTGCGGCAGCGTGATGTTGAGGCCGACCGAGGTGCTGCCGTTGCCGTGGCATCCACGGTTGGCCGCCTCCATGATCCCCGGACCGCCGCCGGTGATCACCGCCAGGCCGCCCTGCGCCAGCGCGGTGCCCAGCGTCGTCGCCGCCTGGTAGTACTCCGACCCGGGCGCCAGCCGGGCGCTGCCGAAGATCGTCACCGCCGGCCCGAGGGTGTTCAGCGTCTCGATGCCGTCGATCAGCTCGGCCTGGATGCGGAACACCCGCCAGGTCTCCGAGGTCTGCAGGTCCTCCATTGCCCCCTCCTTCATCGTGGTCAGCCCTGCCCGAGCAGCCGGGCGATGCGCGCCACCCCCTCCTCGAGCCGTTCGACCGAGGTGGTGTAGGCAAAGCGCAGGTGGTCGGCGGGCCGGTGGGTGCCGAAATCGATGCCCGGCGTCACCGCGACGCCCGCCTCCTCGAGAAAACGCAGCGCCAGCGCCTGGCTGTCGGGCGCGAAGCGCCGGCTGTCGGCGTACAGGTAGAACGCCCCCTTGGGTTCCGAGGCGATGGCGAAACCGACGTCGCGCAGGGCCGGCAGCAGGACGTCGCGGCGGAGTGCGAACTCGGCGCGTCGCGCCTCGAGCTCGGCCAGCACCTCCGGCGTGAACGCGGCCAGCGCCGCGTACTGGGCCGGGGTCGACGGGGCGAGGTAGATGTTCTGCGCCAACCGTTCGACCGCGCGTAACAGCGCTTCGGGCACCACCATCCAGCCGAGACGCCAACCGGTCATGCCGAAGTACTTCGAGAAGCTGTTGATGACGATGGTGTTGTCGGCCAGGGTCGCCGCGGTCACCTCCTCGGCACCGTAGACCAGTCCGTGGTAGATCTCGTCGACGATCAGCGCCCCGCCGCGCGCGGTGGTGGCCTCGGCCAGCGCGACGAGCTGCGCGCGGTCGAGCAGCGTGCCGGTCGGGTTGGCCGGGCTCGCGACCATCGCCGCGCGGGTCGCCGCGTCCCAGTGGCGCTCGACGTGCGTGGCGTGCAGCTGGTAGTCGGTCTCCGGGCCGACCGGGACGGTCACCGCCTCGCCGTCGCAGAAGCGCACGAAGTGACGGTTGCACGGGTAGCCGGGATCGGCCATCAGCACCTTCTGCCCCGGATCGAGCAGCACGCCGAGGGCGAGCTGCAGCGCGCCGGAGGCGCCCGGGGTGACGGCGATGCGCGACGCGGGCACGTCGGCCCCGTAGTAGTCGCGGTAGTGGCGCGAGATCGCCGCGCGCAATTCGGGGATGCCGAGCGCCGGGGTGTAGCGGGTGCGCCCTTCGGCGAGTGCCGCGCGTCCGGCCTCGACCACCGCCCGCGGCGTCGGGAAATCGGGTTCGCCGACCTCCATGTGGACGATGTCGCGCCCCTGCGCCTCGAGCTCCTTGGCGCGCGCCAGCAGCTCCATGACGTGGAACGGGGCGATGCCCCCCATGCGCCGCGCCAGGCGCAGCGGGTCGTTCACGACCCACCCCGCGCGGCGAGCTGCGCCGCGACGCGCGCCAGGTCGGCCTCCGTGTCGACGCCGTGCCCCGGGACCTCGGCCGCGGTGCTGACGTGGATGCGCCCGCCGTGCCACAGGACGCGCAGCTGCTCGAGCGACTCGAGGGTCTCGAGCGGGCTCGGCGCGAGGGTGACGTAGCGGCGCAGGAAGCCGGCGCGGTAGGCGTACAGGCCGACGTGGCGCCGGTGTGCCGGGCCCGGCCCCGCAGCGGCCGGACCTCCGGCGGCGAAGCGGTCGCGGTCCCACGGCACCGGCGCGCGGCTGAAGTAGAGCGCGTAGCCGGCCGCGTCGGTGACCACCTTGACCACGTTCGGGTCGGCGAGGTCGGCGCCCGTCTCGAGCGGCGTGGCGAGGGTGGCGATGTCGGCGTCGGGGTGCGCGGCGAGGTCGCCGGCGACGTCGCGCAGCAGGGCCGGCGGCACCAGCGGCTCGTCGCCCTGCAGGTTGACCACGATCGCGGCGTCGTCCCACCCGCGCTGCGCCACCACCTCGGCGATGCGCGCGGTGCCCGACGCGTGATCGGATGCGGTCATGCACACCGTGGCGCCGAAGGTCGCGCAGGCGTCGCGGATGCGCACGTCGTCGGTGGCGACCACCACCTCGGCGCCGGACTCGCGGGCGCGGTCGTGGACGTGGGCGATCAGCGGCCGGCCGGCGAGGTCGCGCAGCGGCTTGCCGGGCAGCCGCGAGGCGCCGTAGCGGGCCGGGATGACGACCTTGAACTCCATCTCGGGTTGCGGCCCGCGCGGGCGCCCCTCAGACCTCCTCGTCGTCGGCGAGGCGGCGCGCCTCGTCTTCGAGCATCACCGGGATGTCGTCGCGGATCGGGTAGGCGAGGCGATCGGCCTTGCACACCAGTTCCTGGGCCTGCTGGTCGTGGACCAGCGGACCCTTGCACAGCGGGCAGACCAGGATCTCAAGCAGTTTGCTGTCCATGGGTGGCGATCTCTCCGAGAGCGTTTTGCAGGCGAACCTCGAGTTGTGGGGCGACCTCGGCCGTGACCGGGACGTACCACGCGTGGGGCGGGGCGAAGGCCTCGCACTTGACCGCGTCCTTCTCGGTCATCAGCACCGGCAGGCCGTCGTCGAACGCGAGGTCGGCGGCGACGAACCGGTGGTGGTCCGGGAACGGGTGCTCGACCACCTCGAGCCCGTGGCGGCGCAGGTCGGAGAAAAAGCGCGCCGGGTTGCCGATCCCGGCCAGCGCATGCACGCGCCGCCCGGCGAACGCCTCCAGGGGCCGCTCCTCCCCCACCTCGCCGAACCGGCGTGCCGTGTGTCCGACCAGGATCATGCGGAACTCGCCACGGCTCGGCACGCCGTTGCAGACGATGATATCAACATCCTCGAGCCGGCGGCGCGACTCGCGCAGCGGCCCGGCCGGCAGGCAGCGGCCGTTGCCGTAGCGGCGGGCGCCGTCGACGATGGCGATCTCGAGGTCGCGCTCGAGCGCGTAGTGCTGCAAGCCGTCGTCGGCGACGATGACGTCGCAGCGGTGGTGTTCGAGCAGCGCGCGGGCCGCGGCGACCCGGTCCGGCCCGACCGCGATCGGACAGTGGCAGCGCCGCGCCAGCAGCACCGGCTCGTCGCCGACCGTCTCCGGTGCGCTGTCGGGGCGCACCTGCTGCGGCCAGTGGGCCGCGCGACCGCCGTAGCCGCGGCTGACGATGCCCGGACGCAGGCCGTGCCGCTGCAGGTAGGCGACCAGCCAGACCACGAATGGCGTCTTCCCGGTGCCGCCGACGCTGAGGTTGCCGACCACGATCACCGGCACCGGCACCCCCCCGCTGTGGAACACGCCCTCCTCGTAGGCGCGCCGGCGCAGCCAGGCGACCCCGGCGTAGAGCCAGCCGAGCGGTGCGAGCAGCACCCCGAGGGGATGCCTGCCGTACCAGATGCGCTGGTGCAACGGTTCCGGCGCGGGACCGGGCGTGGCGCGCGTGGCGGGGCTGGTGGCCTGGACGACCCGGCGGGTCATCGGGCGCTACTCACGCGCCGTCTCGGCGGGCTCCTTGATGACGAAGGAGATCTGCACCAGGCCGATCTGGCGAGCGGCATCCATGGCGGTGATCACCGCCTGGTGCGGGGTGCGCGCGTCGGCGTTGATCACCAGCGGCACGTCGCGCGCCTCGGGGGCAACCTTGGCGAGCGCGCGCTTGAGGGTGTCGAGCTCCGTGCTGATCACCTGCTGGCGGTCGAGGTAGTAGCGGCCGTCGGCGTCGATCACCAGCTCGAGCAGGCGCGGTTCGCTCTCGCTCACCTCGCCGTCCGCCTCGGGCAGCTTGATCTGCAGTTCCGAGAAGCGGTCGAAGGTGGTCGAGACCATGAAGAAGATCAGCAGCAGGAAGACGACGTCGATCAGCGCCGTCAGGTTGATCTCGATGCGCTCGCGGGGACGGGGCCGCAGGTTCACGCCGCGGCCTCCTCCTCGATCTCCTGCTCGCGGCGGCCGTGCATGACCTCGATCATCTTGAGCGCCTCCTCCTCCATGCTGATCACCAGCTCGTCGACCCGGCCGGTGAAGTAGCGGTGGAACATCAGGCTCGGGATGGCGACCGACAGGCCGGCCGCGGTGGTGATCAGCGCCTCGGAAATGCCGCCGGCGAGCACCCCGGGGTCGCCGACGCCGTGGCTCATGATCGCCGAGAAGACCTTGATCATGCCGATCACGGTGCCGAGCAGTCCGAGCAGGGGCGTGATCGAGGCGATGGTGCCGAGGGTGTTGAGGTAGCGCTCGAGCTGGTGCACCACCTGGCGCCCGGTCTCCTCGATGCTCTCCTTCATGATCTCCCGCTCGTGGTGGCGGTTCATCAGGCCGGCGGCGAGGATGCGCCCGAGCGGCGAGCCCTCGCGCAGCTTGATGATCTGGTTGGCATCGAGCTTGCCGTGCTTGTGCAGGCCCCAGACCTGGGCGACCAGGTGCCTGGGCGTGACCCGACGACGCTGCAGGGTCCACAGCCGCTCGGCGACGATGGCCAGTGCCAGGATCGAGCAGGCGATGATCGGTAGCATGATCCAGCCACCGGCCTTGACCAGTTCCAACACGGTGTGGGTGCCTCCGGGACGCGGGAAAATCGTGAACGACGCATGATACTGGATGCACGGGACCCCCGGAAGCGCGCGTCTCAGCGCGCGTGCCAGAAACGCCGCGCCTGCGCGCGGTGGCGACGCACCTCGAGCCCTCCCGGGACGGCCGGCAGGCGCACCTCGAGCGCCCCGGAGTCGGCGGTGTCGAGCACCTCGGCACCGGCCGCGGCGTAGCGCGCCACCACCTCCGGCGCGGGCAGGCCGAAGCGGTTGCGCCAGCCGCTGGCGACCAGGGCCAGGCGCGGCCGCGTCGCGGCGACGAATCCGACGGTCGACGAGGTGCGACTGCCGTGGTGCGGCACCTGCAGCACGTCGACCGCCAGCGCCGCTGGCGAACGTGCGAGCAGGCGCCGCTCGGCCTCGGCCTCAATGTCCCCGGTCAGCAGCAGCGTGGCGCCGCCGGCGGCGACGCGCAGCACGCAGGAGCCGTCGTTGCCGGCGCCTGCCTCAGCGCCGGGATGCAGGAAGGCGAACTCGACGCCGTCCCAGCGCCAGGTCTGCCCGGCACGGCAGCGCTCGGCGTCCTCCGCGCCGGCCACCCCCGGCCCGACGGCCAGGCGCGCAACCTCCAGCGCGTCGCGCACCGCGCGCAAGCCACCGGCGTGATCGCCGTCGCCGTGCGAGACGACCAGCAGGTCGACCCGACGCAGGCCGAGGTGACGCAGCGCCGGCACCACCACCGCGTCGCCGGCGTCGAAGGTCGCCGAGTAGGCCGGCCCGGTGTCGAACAGCAGCACCCGGTGTCGCGTGCGCACCATGGCGGCGAGCCCCTGGCCGACGTCGAGCAGCGTCAGCCACGCGGCGCCGTGCGGCGGGCTCTCGGGCCGGAAGGCGAACAGCGGCAGCAGCAGCGCCAGGCCGGGCAGGCGCAGCGGCAACCCTCGCGGCGCGAGCGAGAGCACGACGCCGGTCGCCGCCATGGCCACCACGACGGCCGGCGGGGCGGCGAAGGTGTGGGTGGCGAGCGCCCCGTCGGCACACGCCTCGAGCCATGGCCAGGTGAGGCCCAGCACCCGGTCGGCGAGCTGCAGCAGCGCCCCGCCCAGCGCGGGCCAGGGAAGCAGGAGCAGCGTGGCGACGAGCAGCAGTGGCACCAACAGCAGGCCGACCAGCGGCACGGCGAGGAGGTTGGCGAGTGGCGCGATCAGCGGCACCTGCTGGAAGGCCACCACCAGCAGCGGCGCGAGACCGAAGCCGAGCACCGCCTGCAGCCGGACGACGCGCAGGACGCGCCAGCGCTCCGGGGCACGCCACGCGACGGTGTAGAGGATCAGCGCCACCGCGGCGAACGAGAGCCAGAAACCCGCCGCGCCCGGGGCCAGCGGATCGATCAGCAGCACCCCGACCAGCGCCAGCGCCAGCGCGCGGCCCGGGGCCAGTGCCCGCTGCAGCAGCACGGCGGCAAGCACCACGCCGACCATCACCAGGGCGCGCTGGGTCGGCACCGTGAAGCCGGCCAACCCGGCATAGAGCGCGACGCTCGGCAGCGTCAGCCACGCGGCGGCACGCGGTGCCGCGACGCGGACCGCGAGTCCGCTCCACGCCCAGGCGCGATGCGCGACGGCGAACACCAGGCCGGCGACCAGGCCCAGGTGCAGGCCGGAGATCGCCACCAGGTGGCTGGTGCCGGTGTCGCGCAGCACCCGCCACTGGGCGGCGTCGATCCCACCCCGCTCGCCCAGGGCCAGCGCCGCCAGCAGACCGCGCCGCGGCGACCCGTCGAGCGCCCGTGCTAGCGCCGCGTGGAGCGCATGGCGCCACCGCTGCAGCGCATGACGGGGCCCCGGCGCGGTGCCGAGCCGGGCGTTGTCGCGGTGGTCGCGGACGTAGCCGCTGGCGCGCAGGCCGCCACGGAACAGCCACCCCTCGTAGTCGAACCCGCCGGGATTGCTGAACCCGCGCGGCCGCTTCAGCCGCAGGCGCAGGCGCCAGCGATCACCGGCCGCGAGGGGCGGATGGTCGCCGTACCAGGCGAGCCGCAGGCGCCGCGGCACCTCGACGGCGGCGCCCGCGAAGTGGGCGTCGTCGACCAGGAACTCGAAGCGGGTCGCCCGTCCGCGCCGCTGTGGCAGCGTCGCGACCGCCCCGGTGACGGCGAGGTCGAGTCCCTCGAGCGCCTCCGGCAAGGCTTCGGCGAGCAGGCCCCGGGCGTGGACGGTGCTCCAGGCGAGCCCGAGCAGGAAGGCCAGCGGCAGCGCGCTGCGCCGGGCCAGCAGGGCAGCCAGCACGAGTGCGCCCGCGAGCCACGCGGGCGACGGCAACTCGGCGAGTCCCTGCGGCACCACGGCGCCACCGGCCAGCGCCAGCAGGCGCGGCGTGGCGAACCACCTGGCGCAGACGTCGTAGGGCGCCTCCTGCGCCACCGCCCCTCCCCCGGCGCCGGTCCCTCGGCGCCCCGATGGCGGCCCGCGGGCCGCCGCTCCTCAACCCGACTCGCGCCCGGCCTGGAAGTATTCGCGGGTGCCGTGCGCGCCGACCGCCTGGCCGATGCGCCGGAAGGCGAGCGCGTACGCGGCACTGCGCAGGCTGCGTCCTTCGTCCTCCGCGGTGTTCCACACCGCATCGAACGCCCGGGCCATCACCTCGGCCAGGCGCTCGCGCACCTCGTCCAGCGTCCAGGCGTAACCGGAACGGTTCTGCACCCACTCGAAGTAGCTGGCGGTCACGCCGCCGGCGTTCGCCAGCACGTCCGGCACCACGACGGTGCCACGCTCGAGCAGCACGGGCTCGGCGTCGCTGAGGACCGGCCCGTTGGCCACCTCGACGATGTACGGTGCCCGGACGCGCGCGGCGTTGTCTGCGGTGATCACGCCCTCGAGCGCGGCCGGGACCAGGATGTCGACGTCGAGCTCGAGCAGCTCCTCGTTGGAGATCTGCCGGTGCTCGACCAGCTTGCACACCGACGCCTCGCAGTAGACCGCACGCACCTGGCGCGAGGCCTGCTTCTCCTTCCAGACGCTGTCGACATCGAGCCCCTCCTCGGCATGGATGCCGCCCTTGGAGTCGCTCAGCGCCACCACCCGCAGCCCCTCGTGCTGCAGCAGCCGGGCGACGTGGTAGCCGGCGTTGCCGAGCCCCTGCACCGCGACGCGGAGCGACCTCGGGTCGAGCCCCCGGCGCCGGATCAGCTCCATCGCGCACAGGTAGGCGCCCCGCCCGGTTGCCTCCTCGCGGCCCAGGCTGCCGCCGAGCGCGATCGGCTTGCCGGTGATCACGCCGGGGGCGCGCACACGGTGGATCGCCTCGTACTCGTCCATCATCCAGCCCATGATGCGGGCGTTGGTGTAGACGTCGGGGGCCGGGATGTCGACGTCGGGCCCGATGAAGTCGGCCATCGCGCGGACGTAGGCCCGCGACAGCCGCTCGAGCTCCAGCGGCGAGAGCTCCTTGGGCTGCACGATCACCCCGCCCTTGGCGCCGCCGTACGGCAGCCCGACCACCGCGCACTTGACGGTCATCCACAGCGCCAGCGCCTGCACCTCGGCCCGGGTCACCCGCGGGTGGAAACGCACGCCCCCCTTGGTCGGCCCGAGCACGGTGTTGTAGCGGCAGCGGTAGCCGACGAAGTAGCGCGTGGTGCCGTCGTCCATGCGCACCGGCAGCGACGCGGTGAGCATCGCCTTGGGGTGCATCAGCGCGGCGATCACCTCGGGGTCGACCCCGGCATCGGCACCGATCTCGCGCACCCTGTGCAAGGCGTCCTCGAAGATGTCGCGCTCACTCATCGTCGCCTCCAGGAACCCGGTCGTCCCCGCGAGTCTAGCCGATCGCCCGGAGCGGCTCTGTCGTCCGTTCCGCGACGGTCGGGGCACGTTCACCAGACCGGTGGCAGCGTGTATAGTCGATACAAGACCGGGCTACGCGGTCGCCTGACCAAACCACCAGGAGAGGAGCCCATGCAAACCCCGCTGAACCAGATCCTCGCGAAGAAGGGCGACGAGATCTTCCAGGTCGCCTCGGACACCAGCGTGACCGAGGCGGTGCGCAAGATGAACGGTCACAGCATCGGCTGCCTGATGGTCATCGACGACGGCCGCACCGTGGGCATCTTCACCGAGCGCGACGTCCTGACCCGGGTGATCGAGCACGGCCGCGACCCGGCCGCCACCCCGGTTGGCGAGGTGATGACCAAGAACCCCGTCAGCATCGACCAGCACGCCACGCTCGAGGAAGCCATGGCGGTGATGCGCTCGCGTCGCTTCCGCCACCTCGCGGTGACCGGCGAGGGCGGCAGGCTGTGCGGCATGCTCTCGATCAACGACCTGATCGGCTGGCTGGTCGAGGACCGCGAACACGAGATCGAACAGCTGACGAACTACATCTCCGGCAGCTACTGAGCCACCCCTTGCGCCGGGCAGCGACCGGCCGCCGGAGGGTCTGACGGCATGCATCGCAAGCTGATCAGGCGTTACCTTCCGCACCACGACAAGATCCGTGGCCACCGCCACCTGAGCTGGCTGGGCAACCACCTCCACGACCCCAACCTCTGGCACCTCAACCGCCGCTCGGTCTCCGGCGCGTTCGCCGCCGGTCTGTTCTGCGCCTTCCTGCCGATCCCTTTCCAGATGGTCGTCGCGGCGCTCATCGCCATCGTCGCGCGGGTCAACCTGCCGCTCTCGGTGGTGCTGGTCTGGATCACCAACCCCCTGACCATGGGCCCGGTGTTCTTCTTCGCCTACAAGGTGGGGACCTGGATCCTCGGTACGCCGATCCACCCCGGCGCGGCCGAGACCCGCGGCGTCGAGTGGGTGATGAACGAGCTGGCGGTGATCTGGAAGCCGCTGCTGCTCGGCTCGCTGACCTGCGGCACGCTCAGCGCCATGGTCGGCTACTGCGCCGTGCGCACCAGCTGGCGGCTGCACCTGGTACGCCGCCTACGCGCCAAGCGGGCGGCCCGCAAGGCCGCCCGTCGCGACGCGGAGTCCTAAGCCGGCACGCCGGTGGCGACCAGTCGCCCGTCCTCCAGGGTCAGCACCCGCTCCATGCGGCCGGCGATCCCGGGATCGTGGGTCACCACGATCAGGCTGGTGCCGAGGTCCGCGTTGAGCTCGAGCAGCAGGGCGAACACCCGCTCGGCGGTGTGCCGGTCGAGGTTGCCGGTCGGCTCGTCGGCCAGCACGCACGCCGGCCCGGTGACCAGCGCGCGGGCGATGGCGCAGCGCTGGCGCTCCCCCCCGGAGAGCTCGCCCGGCTTGTGGCGCAGTCGTGCGCCGAGGCCGACGCGCTCGAGCATGACCGTGGCCCGCGTCGCGGCCTCGGGCGGCCTGGTGCCGCCGATCAGCAGCGGCATGGCGACGTTCTCGACCGCGCTGAACTCCGCCAGCAGGTGGTGGAACTGGTAGACGAAGCCGAGCGTCGCGTTGCGGTGCCGACCGCGCGCGGCGACGCCGAGCGACGCGAAGTCGCGGCCGCCGGCGACCACCTGTCCGGCGCTCGGCGTGTCGAGCCCGCCCAGGAGGTGCAGCAAGGTGCTCTTGCCCGAGCCCGAGGCGCCGACGATCGCGACCCGCTCGCCATGACCGATGCTGAGGTCGACCCCGCGCAGCACCTCGACGCGCAGCGGTCCCTCGGCGAAGGTGCGCGTCAGGCCACGGCAGGCGAGGACCGGCTCACTCATAGCGCAGCGCCTCGGCGGGCTGGGTGCGCGAGGCCCGCCACGCCGGGTAGAGCGTGGCGAGCAACGCCAGCAGCAGCGACATCGCCGCCACGCGGTGGACGTCGGCCCAGTGCAGGTCGGACGGCAGGTCGCTGATGTAGTAGACGTCCGGCGACAGGAAGCGGATGCCGAACAGTTCCTCGATCGCCGGGACCAGGGTCTCGACGTTGAGCGCCAGCGCGATGCCGCCGGCGAGACCGAGCAGCGTACCGACCACGCCGATCAGCGCCCCCTGCACGATGAACACCGCCATGATGCTGCGCGGGGTCGCACCCAGCGTCTGCAGGATGGCGATGTCGGCCTGCTTGTCGTTGACCGTCATCACCAGCGTCGAGACGATGTTGAACGCGGCGACCGCGACGATCAGCAGCAGGATGATGAACATCACCCGTTTCTCGGTCTGCACCGCACGGAAGAAGTTGGCGTGCTCGCGGGTCCAGTCGCGCACCGAGAACAGGCCGCCGAGCTGGGTCGCCACCTCGCGCACCACGCGCGGAGCCTGGAACAGGTCGTCGAGCTGCAGGCGCACGCCGCTGACCGTGCCGTCGAGGCGCAGCAGGCGGCCCGCGTCGTCGAGGTGCACCAGCGCCAGGTTGCGGTCGTACTCGTACATGCCGACCTCGAACACGCCGGTGACCGTGAAGCGCTTCAGGCGCGGCAGGATGCCGGCCGGGGTGGTCGCCGCCTCGGGGGTGACCACGGTCACCTTGTCGCCGGGCCAGACTCCGAGATAGCGCGCCAGCTCGCTGCCGAGGACGATGGCGAACTCGCCCGAGCGCAGCGTGTCGAGCGAACCGGCGGTCATCTTGGCGCCGACGTCGGAGACCTCCGGTTCGAGCTCGGGCATCACCCCGCGCAGCAGCGCGCCGCTCACGCGCCCACCCTGGCTGAGCATCACCTCGCTGCGCACGAAGGGCGCGGCGCCGACCACCTCGGCATGGCGCAGCGCGACCTCGCGTGCCCCGGACCAGGCCTCGAGACGCCCGTCAAGGGCGGTGACGGTGGCGTGCGAGGCCATGCCGAGGATGCGCTCGCGCAGCTCCTTCTCGAAGCCGTTCATCACCGACAGCACGGTGATCAGCGCGGTCACGCCGAGGGCGATGCCGAGCATCGAGGTCAGCGAGATGAAGGAGATGAAGTGGTTGCGGCGTTTGGCGCGCGTGTAGCGCAGGCCGACGAACACTTCGTAGGGGGCGAACATGGGGGCGGATTAAAGCACATCCAGGGCCGCGCGGGGCGGCTCCGGAGCGCGTTGCTCAGAGATGCGCGCGCACCCAGCGCACGATGTCGGCCGTGTCCATCGCCCCGGCCTGTCGCGCCACCTCGTGCCCGGCGCGGAACAGCACCAGGGTCGGGATGCTGCGGATTCCCAGGCGCCCGGCCAGCCCCTGTTCGCGCTCGGTGTCGACCTTGGCCAGCCGCACGGACGGCTCGAGACCGGCCGCGGCCGCGGCGAACGCCGGCGCCATGCTCTTGCACGGCCCGCACCAGGCCGCCCAGAAGTCGACCAACAGCGGCAGGTCGCCACGTTCGAGGTGGCGCCGGAAGCCCTGCTCGGTCAGCGCGACCGGCGCGGCGGAGAAGAGCGCTTCACGGCACCCGCCGCATTTGGGCGCGTGACCGAGGCGTGCCTGTGGAAGTCGGTTGACGGCCAGGCAGCGGGGGCAGACGACGTGCACTGTGTGTTCCATGGGCGTCCTCAGTACCAGAGTCCGTTGAGAGGCCAGCGCGGCGTGTGCACCGGGCGAAGTGCGCGGGGCGCGCGGACAGGCGGCCGCTGCGCTCGCACAGCCGGGCGACCGGCCGTGCACGATGCACAGGGCAAGGCTGGAAAAAACACGGGGCCCGAAGGCCCCGTGCAGGTCGGAGGCAGGGGTCCCGGCTCAGCCGAAGAC
>JBFIFF010000011.1:0-15840 GCA_041602955.1 Gammaproteobacteria bacterium
CGCGCCTACGCCGGGTTGCGCTCGGCATGGGACCGCGATCCCGGGTTCGACAGCTGGATTGGCGACGGACTCGACAACGCCAAGCTCAACACCGTCGGGCTCTACCACCACCTGGTGCCAGCGTTCCGTGCGCTGCTGATTCGGCACGGCGGCGACTTCGCTGCGTTTCACGCCGCCGTCGAGGCGCTCGCCGAGCAGCCCGATGCCGTGCGCCGCGCGCGCCTCGCAGAGCTGGCGGCGCTGTGGTCAAGCGGATCGCCGTGAATCCAGTTGCTCGGTCCGGAGTCGCTCGGTCCTACGGCTTGGCTTGACGAACGCGGAAGCCGGGCGTAACGGATGCGCGGGTGAGCGGCCGGTATGCGGGCCTGCTGGCGTCGCTGGGTGCCGCTTACCGCGCTGCTCGCGCGACTGGCGCCTGCGCGGCAGGGCTGGAGCCGTTCCGGCGCTACGTGAAAAGTAAGCGCCTACTTACCTCAACGCCCCGCATAGCGTCGCATGCCGCTGTAACGCGGGTTCTTCTGGCGCTGGCCGAGGTAGCCCGGAACCACCTGCTCGATGGTCGACGGCACGCGGTCGAACACCGCCGGGAACGGCCCGCTGCAGAGGCTGTCGACCGTGGTCGAGGCGATGTTGTCGCGCGAGAAGGGCTTGCCCGGCAGCCACTCCATGAACCACGCCTGCAGCTTCGACAGGTCCTCGCCGAGCGGCACGATCCAGCGGTCCATGCCTGCCTGGCGCGCGGTGTACTCGACCAGCTGGTGCAGGGTCCACGCCTCCGGGCCGCACAGGTCGTAGCGCTGCCCGTGGGTGGCCGGCGCATCCAGTGCTCGGACGAAGGCGTGCACGACGTCTTCGACCCACACCGGGGCGAAGCGTGCCCTGGCGCAGGCGAGCGGGAAGACCGGGGCCAGCGCCAGCAGCCCGGCGAAGCGGCAGAAGAGTCCGTCGCCCGGGCCGAAGATCACCGACGGCCGGAAGCTGGTCACCGCGAGGTCCGGGCCGTGGGCTTCGTGGACCAGCGCCTCGCCGCGGCCCTTGCTGCGCAGGTAGTGGCTCGGCCCCTCGGGATCGGCGTTGAGCGCGCTCATGTGCAACAGGCGCGGCACCCCTGCGGCGCGGCACGCGGCGACGACCTTCTCGGGCAGCGTGACGTGGGCCGCCTCGAAGCCCGTGCCGTCGCGGCCCTTCTCGTTGAGGATGCCGACCAGGTTGACCACCGCGGTGCAGCCCGCCACCGCGCTGGCGAGCGCTTCCGGGTCGTGGATGTCGAGTTCGTCGACGGTCACGCGGGGCAGGACCAGCAGCTCGCGGTGGCGCTCGCGCCGGCGGGTGGGCACGCGCACCACGTGGCCGGCGTCGTGCAAGGCGCGGACCAGGGAGCGGCCGACGAAGCCGGTGCCACCGAGGACGCAGAGGATGTGCTTGGGCATGGGCGTGGGTCTCGTAGAGGGCGATCTAAACGCGGGATTTTTATACTAGTATGGTATCCGCATAACAAGCCGGACGAAGCACATGGCCCTGCGCTCGACATCGCCGCTGGACGGATCCACGCTCTCCGTCTTCAAGGAGTGGAACGGTTACCGTCTGCGCGAGGCCCTCGAAGGGGTGGAGCGTGGGGCGGCCGAGTGGCGCGCCCGGCCCCTGGCCGAGCGCGCCGAGCGGTTGAACCAGGTCGCGAGCGTGCTGCGCAGCGACGCCGTGGAACTGGCGCGGCTGGCCACCTTCGAGATGGGCAAGCTGCGCTCCGAGGCGCAGCTGGAGATCGAGAACTGCGCCCTGCTCTGCGATCACCTCGCCCGCGCGGCCGGTGACTACCTCGGCCAGGAACGGCTCGCCGACAGCGACGGCAACCGGGTGTTGCTCAACCATGAACCGCTCGGCATCCTGCTCGCCATCACGCCGCGCTACGCCCCGTTCTGGCTCGCGTTGCGCGTCGCCATCCCGGCCCTGCTGGCCGGCAACGGCGTGGTGCTCAAGCACGCCAGCGCGGTCACCCAGTGCGCCATGGCCATCGACGAGCTGATGCGCGAGGCGCTCGGGGTGCCGGACGCCTTCCGCACGCTGCAGATCAACGCCGGGCAGGTGCCGAGCGTGATCGCCGCACCGATGGTCTCCGCGGTCAGCTTCTGCGGCAGCGGCCGGGCCGGCCGCGAGGTGGCGGCGCTTGCCGGTGAGGAGGGCAAGAAGGTGACCCTGCACCTCGGCGGCAGCGACCCGTTCGTGATCCTCGACGACGCCGACCTCGAGAGCGCGGTGCCGGCCGCGTTCGCGGCGCGCTTCACCAACGCCGGGCAGCGCGCCGCGGCGGCCAAGCGTTTCGTCGTCGTCGACAGCCTGGCCGACGCCTTTGTCGAGCGGTTGCGCGCCCTGGTCGAATCGGAGCTGATCTACGGTGACCCGCGGCGGGAGTCGACGCGCTTCGCGCCGCTCGCCAGCCACGAACTGCGCGACCGCCTGCATCGCCAGGTCTCGGGCTCGCGCACCCAGGGCGCGCGGGTGGTGACCGGCTGCATGCCGGGCGAGCCGCCCGGGGCCTTCTACCAGGGTTCGATCCTCGATCACGTCCAGCCGGGCATGCCGGCCTACGACGAGGAGCTGTTCGGACCGGTGGCGGCGATCATCCGCGTCGCCGACGAGGGTGAGGCGGTCGTCGTGGCCAACCAGGCGCCGATCGGCGTCGGCGCGAGCGTCTGGTCGGCCGATCCCGAGCGGGCACTGCGGGTCGGGTACGCGCTGCGCTGCGGGCAGGTCTACATCAATGCCCCGGTGACCGAGGACCCGGCGATCCCGGTCGGCGGGGTCGGTCCCTCGGGCTTTGGCCGGCAGCTCGGTGGACCCGGATGCCGCGAGTTCACCGATTCCAAGGCCCTGATAATTGGGTAAGATTTGATCCATCCTAGAGTGGGTCTATCGGTCCATAAACCCACGGCTGCGCAACAATAAAGCAGCCTTATGGGTGACTAGATAATTTCACTTGGATATCCGCGCGGGGATCGCGCAAGGTGGCTCCCCCGGAGCGTGACCGGCCGTCGCGCGCGGTCGCCGGGTCAAAACGAGGACGGAGGAGCCCATGTCGACGCTGGTCAAGCCCCACGGTGGGGGCGATCTCAAGCCCCTGCTACTGACCGGAGCTGAGCTCGAGGCCGAGCGCAAGCGCGCGGCGTCCCTGCCGCGGGTGCCGCTGAGCTCCCGCGAGGTCGGTGACCTGATCATGCTCGGCATCGGCGGTTTCACCCCGCTCGAGGGCTTCATGACGCGCCTCGACTGGGAGCGGGTCTGCGACGCCATGCAGACCGCCAGCGGCCTCTTCTGGCCGATCCCGATCACCCTCTCGGCCGACAAGGCCCTCGCCGACACGCTCAGGGAGGGCGAGGAGGTCGCGCTGGTCGACCCCGAGCGCGACGAGATCATGGCGACCATGCGCCTGACCGAGAAGTACACCATCGACAAGGCCCACGAGTGCGTCATGGTCTACAGGACCACCGACCCCGAGCACCCGGGCGTGCAGATGGTCATGGCCCAGGGCGAGGTCAACCTCGCCGGCCCGGTCAAGGTGCTCTCGCAGGGCGAGTTCCCGGCCAAGTACGGCGACGCCTTCATGACCCCGGCGCAGACCCGGGCGGCGTTCGCCGAGCGCGGTTGGCACACCGTTGCCGCATTCCAGACACGCAACCCGATGCACCGCTCGCACGAGTACCTGGCCAAGGTGGCCATCGAGATCTGCGACGGCGTCCTGATCCACTCGCTGCTCGGCAAGCTGAAGCCCGGCGACATCCCCGCCGAGGTGCGCGCGAGGGCCATCGGCACCCTGTGCGAGAACTACTTCGTCGACAACACCGTGATGCAGGCCGGCTATCCGCTCGACATGCGCTACGCCGGGCCGCGCGAGGCGCTGCTGCATGCCGTGTTCCGGCAGAACTACGGCTGCTCGCACCTGATCGTCGGGCGCGACCACGCCGGTGTCGGCGACTACTACGGGCCGTTCGACGCCCACCACATCTTCGACGAGATCCCGGCCGGTTCGCTGGAGACCCGGCCGCTGAAGATCGACTGGACCTTCCACTGCAGCAAATGCGAGGGCATGGCCTCGATGAAGACCTGCCCGCACGACGCCGCGGACCGCCTGCTGCTGTCCGGGACCAAGCTGCGCAAGGCCCTCTCCGAGGGCGAGGAGGTGCCGCACCACTTCAGCCGGCCCGAGGTGCTGGCCATCCTGCGCGAGTACTACGCCGGACTCGCCGATGACCAGAAGGTCGAGGTGAAGATGTCGGGCCACTCGGCGGCCTGATCTTTCCGGACCGCCGCCGCCGGGCGGCGGGGCATCTCACGACGAGGCGCAACTCGACAACCGAGACAGCGGCATGCCCACGTTTGTACGAACCGACAAGTGCGATGGCTGCAGGGGCCAGGATGAGGCCGCCTGCATGTACATCTGCCCCCACGACCTGATGAAGCTCGACAAGGACGGCGCGGAGACGGGTCACGCCATGAAGGCGTTCAATCAGGAACCGGAGCAGTGCTGGGAGTGCTACTCGTGCGTCAAGATCTGCCCGCAGCAGGCGATCGAGGCACGCCACTACGCCGACATCGTGCCGCTGGGTGGCTCGGTGCAGCCGCTGCGTGGCTCGGACTCGATCATCTGGACGATCAAGTTCCGCAACGGCACCACGAAGCGGTTCCGCTTCCCGATCCGCACCACCCCGGAGGGTTCGATCGACCCCTACGGCGGCAAGCCCGACGCCGATTTCGCGAACATCACCGAGCCCGGTTTCTTCGTCAGCGTCAACGGTTTCCGCGCCGGGAACCCCGACGAACTGATCCGGCGCTGACGCGACCGCGTTGACAGGAGCCGAGAGGCGTTGGCGATGAGTGGAGAATTCGGAACACCGGAAGTCGTCGAGGAGGAGCTCGACATCCTGCTGATCGGCGGCGGCATGGCGTGCTGCGGCGCCGGCTACGAGATCATGCAGTGGGCGAAGGCCGCCGAAGCGCAGATCGGCCGTCCGCTGAAGATCAAGCTGGTCGACAAGGCCGCGATGGAACGTTCCGGTGCCGTCGCGCAGGGGCTGTCGGCGATCAATACCTACATCGGCACCGAGCAGGACCCGGCCGACTACGCGCGCATGGTCTCCAACGACCTCATGGGCATCACCCGCGACGACCTGGCCTACGACCTCGGCCGCCACGTCGACGAGTCGGTGCACCTGTTCGAGGAGTGGGGCCTGCCGATCTGGAAGACCGACGAGAACGGTGAGCGCCACGACGGCTCCAAGGGCCTGCCTGCGCTCAAGGACGGCGGCAAGCCGGTCCGTTCCGGCCGCTGGCAGATCATGATCAACGGCGAGTCCTACAAGACGATCGTCGCCGAGGCGGCGAAGAAGGCGCTCGGTCCGGAGCGCATCGAGGAGCGCATCTTCATCGTCAGGCTGGTCACCGACCGGAACGACCCGGGGCGCATCGCCGGCGCGGTCGGCTTCTCGACCCGCAACAACACCGTTCACGTCTACAAGTTCAAAGCGTGCCTGCTGGCGTGCGGCGGCGCGGTCAACATCTTCCGTCCGCGCTCGGTCGGCGAGGGCATCGGGCGCGCCTGGTACCCGGTGTGGAATGCCGGCTCGACCTACGCCATGGCCGCCGAGGCCGGCGCCGAGCTGACCATGATGGAGAACCGCTTCGTCCCGACCCGCTTCAAGGACGGCTACGGCCCGGTCGGTGCCTGGTTCCTGCTGTTCAAGGCGAAGGCGACCAACGCCTACGGCGAGGACTACCTGGCGAAGAACCGCGCGATGCTCGACCAGTACCCGCCCTACGGTCAGGCGGCGGTGCCGGCGTCGTGCCTGCGCAACCACGTCATGCTCAAGGAGCTCAAGGAGGGCCGTGGCCCGATCTACATGGACACCGTCACGGCGCTGGCCAACCTGCGCGAGACGCTGTCGCCGCGTGAGGTCAAGCACCTCGAGGCCGAGGCGTGGGAGGACTTCCTCGACATGTGCATCGGCCAGTGCGGGATCTGGGTCGGCGAGAACATCGAGCCGGAGAAGAAGAACTCCGAGCTGATGCCGACCGAACCCTACCTGCTCGGCTCGCACTCCGGTTGCTGCGGCATCTGGGTCTCGGGCCCGGAGGACCTCGGTGCGCCGACCGAGGAGACCGAGGCCGGGGTGCCCGAGCACCTGCCCAAGGGGTGGAGCTGGGGCTACCGCTCGATGACCACGGTCAAGGGGCTGTTCACCGCCGGTGACGGCGTGGGCGCGTCGGGCCACAAGTTCTCGTCGGGCTCGCACGCCGAGGGGCGCATCGCCGCCAAGGCGATGGTCAAGTTCGTCGTCGACCACAAGGACCGCCAACCCGAGCTCGACGCCGAGGTCGACGCCCTGGTCGAGGGGATCTACCGGCCGGTGAGGAACTACCTCGAGTTCAAGGACGACTCGACGGCGATCGACGTCAACCCGAACTACATCACGCCCAAGATGCTGCAGTTCCGCCTGCAGAAGATCATGGACGAGTACGTGGCCGGCGTCGCGACCTACTACAACACCAACGACAAGATGCTGGCGGTCGCCGAGGAGAAGCTGAAGATGCTCAAGGAGGACGCACTGAAGATGCGTGCCAAGGACCTCCACGAGCTGCTCCGTGCGTGGGAGAACTACCACCGCATCCTCACCGCCGAGGCGCACATGAAGCACATCCAGTTCCGCGAGGAGTCGCGTTACCCGGGCTTCTACTACCGCACCGACAAGAACTTCGTCGACGAGGAGAACTGGCACGTCTTCGTCAACTCGGTCTACGACAAGCACACCAAGACCTGGACCTGCTTCAAGCGCGCCCACGTCGACCTGGTGGACAAGTCGAAGCTGTTCAAGCCGGCCACGCCGTGACCGGCCGTCATTGACGGGCCGGGCGCCGCGAGGCGTCCGGCCCATTTCATTGCGCGGGGCGGTGAACTTGACGCGCCGTGCCGTGGTCTCCCGGGCGTGGGGCTAGAATGGCCCGGCCCCACACCAAGCGAATCGAGTCGGGGTGGACCATGTCCGACATCGAGACCCGCCCGCCGCAGAGCCCGGTGCGGCCCGAGCAACTCACCGAGCAGGCGGTGATCCAGTTCCGCTGCCATCCCGGCGTCGCCTGTTTCAACCGTTGCTGCGAGCAGATCGACATCACGCTGACCCCCTACGACCTGCTGCGCCTCAAGCGGCGCCTCGGCCTGACCTCGCAGCAGCTGCTGGCCGCCTACACCGTGCCGTTCGAGATGGACGGTGACGGGCTCCCCGGGGTCAAGCTGCGCACCGAGGACGACACCCCGCGCTGCCTGTTCCTGACCGACGAGGGCTGCGGTATCTATGCCGACCGGCCGACGGCCTGCCGCTACTACCCGGTCGGCATGCTGTCGCTGCGCAAGACCGGCTCGCCGGTCGACGAACAGTCCTACGCCCTGGTGCGCGAGGCGCACTGCCTCGGCCACCAGGAGCCGCGCGAGGTCACCATCGCCGACTACCGCAAGGAACAGGAGGTCGAGGCCTGCGACACCCACGCGCGCGGCTGGCGCCAGCTGATCCTGAAGAAGAAGTCGACCGGGCCCAAGTTCGGCAAGCCGAGCGCGCGCAGCCTGCAGCTCTTCTTCCTCGCCTCCTACAACCTCGACGGCTTTCGCGACTTCGTGCTCAGCGACGGTTTCCGCGCCGCGCACGCGCTCGACGAAGCCGATTACGACCGCCTGCACGACGACGACGAGGCGCTGCTCGAGTTCGGCTGCCGGCTGCTGCGCCAGGTCCTGTTCGGCGAGCAGAGCATCCCGCTGCGCGGCACGCCGCCGGCCGTTAGCGTCCCGGACTGAGCGGCACGCAGGTGGCCGGCCCGATGACACTCGACGCCGTGCGCCGGCGACGCCACTGGATCTTCGACCTCGACGGCACCCTGACCCACCCGGTGCTCGACTTCGCGGCCATCCGTCGCGAGCTCGGCGTCCCCGACGGGGTCCCGATCCTCGAGCACCTCGCGACGGTGCCGCCGGCCGAGGCCGCGCCGCGGATGGCGCGACTCGACGCCATCGAGACCGCCGCCAGCGTGCGGGCCACGGCCCGGCCCGGCGCCGCGGCCCTGCTCGCGGACCTGCGCGGGCGCGGCTGCCGCTGCGGCATCGTCTCGCGCAATCGCCTCACGAGCGTCCGGCGCAGCCTCGCGGCCGCCGGCCTGGCCGGCCACTTCGCTGCGGCCGACCTGGTCGGGCGCGACGAGGCGGAACCCAAGCCGAGCCCGGCTGGCCTGTTGCGGCTGCTCGACGGCTGGGGCGCGACCACGGACGATGCGGTGATGGTCGGCGACTTCGTCCACGACCTGCGCGCGGGGCGTGCCGCCGGCGTCGCCACCGTCTACCTCGACTGGGACGGGGCCGCGCGCTGGTCGGCTCACGCCGACCTGACACTCGACGGCCTCACGGGACTGGTGCTCGACCCGTGATCGCGAACTTGGTCGCTTCGTCCCGCTACTTTATGCTCAGGCCCCCTGAAGCGCGTCCGGAGACGACCATGAGCGAAGGTAAACCCATCCCGCCGGCCGTCTGGCTGAATGCCTGGCGCGAGGCAGTCGATCCGTTCGGCATGCTCGACGCCTGCCAGCGGGTGACACAGGCCTGGCTGCGGTCGCCCCGGGCGCTCAACGAGCAGTTCACTGCGCTGGCCCACGACAGCACCACGGTCAACCTGCACGCCATGCGTCGCTACCTTGGCGAGGCCGAGAGCGACCTGGTGCGGGTCAACCCCTTCGACGAGCGCTTCCAGGACCCGGTATGGGAACAGAACCCGTTCTTCGATCACCTCAAGGAGCTCTACCTGCTCGGCACCCGCTGGCTCGAGGACGGCATCGAGGCAACGCCGGGGATCGACGACAAGACACGCGCCAAGGCGGTGTTCCTGGCGCGCCAGCTGCTCAACGCCGTCGCTCCGAGCAACCTGTTCTGGAGCAACCCGGCGGCGCTGCTACGGGCCCTGCAGACCGGTGGCGCGAGCCTCGCCGAGGGGATGGCCAACCTGGTCAAGGACGTCCACCGCGGCACCATCCGCATGACCGACGACGAGGCGTTCAGGGTCGGCGACAATCTCGCCACCACCCCGGGCAAGGTGGTCTACCGCAACCACCTGCTGGAGGTGATCCAGTACGCGCCCGCCACCGAAACGGTGCGCGCGATGCCGCTGGTGCTGGTCACGCCCTGGATCAACAAGTACTACATCCTCGATCTCAACCCCCGTAAGAGCCTGGTGCGCTGGCTGGTCGCGCAGGGCTTCACGGTGTTCATCACCAGCTGGAAGAACCCGGGTCCGGAACTGCGCGAGACCACGTTCGACGACTACCTGGTCGACGGTGCCTTGCAGGCGGTCGAAGTGGCGCGCGAGATCACCGGCAGCGACCAGGTGCACCTCACCGGCTACTGCATCGGAGGCACGCTGGTCGCGGCGCTGATGGCATGGCTCAACCGGGGACGCAGCCGGCGCAAGCTGCCGGTGGCGCACTGGACGCTGTTCACCACCCTGGTCGACTTCGACCTGCCCGGCGAGATCGGCGTGTTCATCGACGACGACACCATCGAGTGGCTCGAGCGGCGCATGGAGCGCAGCGGCTATCTCGAGGGTCAGGACATGGCCAACGCCTTCCGCGCGCTGCGCTCCAACACCCTGGTCTGGTACTACTACGTGCACAACTACCTGCTCGGCGAGGAGCTGCCGCGCTTCGACGTGCTGTTCTGGAACATGGACACCACGCGCATGCCGGAGTGCATGCACGCCTGGTACCTGCGCGAGCTCTACCTGCACAACCGCCTGGTCCAACCCGACGCGGTGACCCTCGCCGGGCGCCCCATCGACCTCGGGCGCATCCGCCAGCCGCTCTACGCCGTCGGCGCCGAGCAGGACCACATCGCGCCGTGGCGCGCGACCTTCCGCGTCGGTGGCCTGGTCGGCGGCCCGGTGGAGTACGTGCTGGCCACCTCAGGCCACATCCTCGGCATCGTCAACCCTCCCGTCGACCCGCCCAAGCGGCGCTACTGGAAAGGTCCGATCGATGCCGCCACCGATCCCGAGGCGTGGCTCGAGAGCGTGCCCAAGGTGCCCGGGTCGTGGTGGGAGGACTGGGCCGATTGGCTCGCCGGGTGCTGCGGCGACCTGGTCGCGCCCCCGTCGCTGGGCAGTGCCACCCACCCGCCGCTGGCCGACGCCCCGGGCAGCTACGTGCTGGAGCGCTGACGGGGATTCGCTCTGCCGACCGCGCGCCCCCTGCAGGTCGGCCCCAGCCCGGCAGGCTCTGCGCGGCAGAGGGTGCCGTCGAAGTGAGGCCCGGCACGCCCATTCGGGCCAGCCTCTCTGGTCGATGCGGGTGCAAACCGGCGTGGCCCGGGGAAGATCAAGGAGAGAGCATGGAGACGATCGAGTCGCTCGACCACGGCATCACCCGGATCGATGCCGGCTACGTCCGTCCGGCACTCGCCGCCTTCTACCTGGTGGTGGAGCGTGGGCGGGCGGCGTTCATCGATACCGGCACCAGCCACGCCGTACCGCGTGCTCTCGAGGCGCTGGCGCGGCAGGGGCTCGCGCCCGAGGCCGTCGACTACGTCATGCCGACCCACGTCCACCTCGACCACGGCGGTGGCGCCGGCGCGCTGATGGCGGCGTTCCCTGCGGCGCGGCTGGTGGTCCACCCCCGTGGCGCCGGCCACCTGATCGATCCGCGGCGCCTGGTCGTCGGCTCGACCGCGGTCTACGGGGAATCGCGCATGGGGGCGCTGTTCGGCGACATCGTGCCGGTGGCGGCGGAGCGGGTCGTCGAGAGCGCCGACGGCATGGAGATCGACCTCGCCGGCCGTCCGTTGCGCCTGCTGCACACCGAGGGCCACGCGCTGCACCACTACTGCGTCTGGGACGCGGCCAGCCGCGGCCTCTTCACCGGCGACACCTTCGGCATCTCCTACCGCGAGTTCGACACCGCGCGCGGGCCGTTCCTCTTTGCCACCACGACGCCCACGCAGCTCGACCCCGCGGCGTGGCTGGCCAGCGTCGACCGGCTGATGGCGCTCGGACCGGAGGCGGCCTACCTGGCCCACTTCGGGCGCGTCGGCGACCTCGCGCGGCTGGCCGACGACCTGCGCGACGACCTGCGCGCCGGGCGCGACCTGGCCCTGGCCCACGCCGACGCGGCCGACCCGGTTGCGGCGATTCGCGCCGGGCTCGAGGCGCGCTTCCTCGACCGGCTGTCGGTGCACGGGGTGACGCATTCGCGCGAGGCGCTGCTCGGGCTGCTGGCGATGGACCTCGACCTCAAC
Source organism: Gammaproteobacteria bacterium (assembly GCA_041602955.1). Classification (GTDB taxonomy): domain Bacteria; phylum Pseudomonadota; class Gammaproteobacteria; order QNFN01; family QNFN01; genus QNFN01. The sequence continues at coordinate 11,309 of JBFIFF010000011.1, forward strand.
AGCCAGGGGCTCGCCGTCTGGCTGGAGAGGCAGACCAGGAAAAAGGTCTGATGGTCAACGCATTTTCCTTTTGCCCGCGTTAACAACCTGCCAAAACGGCCTATAGCCTCGAAGGCCTTTCCATGGGGCAGGGGCCGCGATCCAAGGGGAGGCAGGTCTCGCGCTGCGTGGAGTTGCCCCCGACACTGATTGTCGACACTATACCCTTTGGAAAGTTGACATTGCGGCGTCGTGTGCGACTATTGTCGACAATTTGACGGAGAACGCCGATGGTCGCCACGCACGAAGAGACCCACGTCACCATCGCCGACCGCATCTTCGCCCGCATCCAGCAGGAGATCGTCGACGGCACGCTCAAGCCCGGCAGCAAGATCAGCGAGCCGGAGCTGGCGCGTGCCTACGGCATCAGCCGTGGCCCGCTACGCGAGGCGATCGGCCGCCTCGAGGCGTGCAGCCTGGTGGTACGCAAGGCGAACGTCGGCGCCCGCGTGGTCTCCCTCTCGGCCGAGCAGCTGCTCGAGATCTACCACGTTCGCGAGGCGCTCGAGGGGATGGCGGCACGGCTCGCGGCGACGGCCATGAGCGACGCGGAGATCGCCGACCTCGCCGACCTGCTCGCGACGCACCGCCGGCAGATCGAGGACGACCCGAGCCACGGCTACTTCCAGCGGGAGGGGGATCTCGACTTCCACTACCGCATCGTCAAGGGCAGCAAGAACGGACGCCTGATCGAGCTGCTGTGCAATGACCTCTACCACCTGGTGCGCCTCTACCGCCACCAGTTCGGCGTCGTCACGCGCGCGCAGCGAGCCCTGGTCGAGCACGAGCACATCGTCGCCGCGCTCGCCGAGCGCGACGGGGAGATGGCCGAGCTGCTTATGCGCCACCACATCCGCGCGACGCGCGCCAACGCCATGCGCCGCATCGCCGAACGCGAGGCGGCGGCCGGCTGAGCCGGCACGCCGCGCAGGAGGGACACGCGATGGCTCCAGCCGGACCGGATCGGACGCGCAAGAAGTCGGTGGCGTTATCGGGCCAGGCGGCCGGCAGCACGGCGATCTGCACGGTCGGCGTCACCGGCAACGACCTGCACTACCGCGGCTACGACATCCTCGACATCGCCGAGACCTGCGAGTTCGAGGAGATCGCCTTCCTGCTGATCCACGGCCACCTGCCCAACGCGGCCGAGCTGACCCACTACAAGGCCAAGCTGCGCTCGCTGCGCGGGCTGCCTGAGGCGGTCAAGCAGGTGCTCGAGGTGATCCCCCCTTCGGCCCACCCGATGGACGTGATGCGCAGCGGGGTCTCGGTGCTCGGCACCTGCCAACCGGAGAAGGACGAGCGCACCACGGCCGGGGCGCGTGATATCGCCGACAAGCTGCTCGCGAGCGCGTGCTCGATGCTGCTCTACTGGTACCACTTCGCGTTCAACGGCCGGCGCATCGACGTGATGACCGACGACGACTCGGTTGGCGGCCACTTCCTGCACCTGCTGCACGGCGAGCGCCCCGGGGAACTGTGGGTGCGCGCGATGCACACCTCGCTGGTTCTCTACGCCGAGCACGAGTTCAACGCCTCGACCTTCACCGCGCGCGTCATCGCCGGCACCGGCGCCGACATGTACTCGTGCATCACCGGGGCGATCGGCGCGCTGCATGGGCCCAAGCACGGTGGCGCCAACGAGGTGGCGTTCGACATCCAGACGCGTTACGCGAGCCCCGAAGAGGCCGAGACCGACATCCGCCGTCGCGTTGCCGCGAAGGAGGTGATCATCGGCTTCGGCCACCCGGTCTACACCGTCGCCGATCCGCGCAACCAGGTGATCAAGGAGGTCGCGCGGCGGCTTTCGGAGGAGGCCGGGAACATGAAGCTGTTCGACATCGCCGAGCGTCTGGAGGCGGTGATGTGGGACGCCAAGAAGATGTTCCCGAACCTCGACTGGTTCTCCGCCATCTCCTACCACACGATGCGCATCCCGACGGTGATGTTCACGCCGCTGTTCGTGATCTCGCGCATCACCGGCTGGGCCGCGCACGTCATCGAGCAGCGCATCGACCGCAAGATCATCCGCCCGAGCGCCGATTACACCGGCCCGGACAACCGGCCGTTCGTCCCGCTGGACGAACGCAGCTAGCGGGGCGCGACGTGACCCTGGACACCGCCCTCGCCGGGGCGCCGGCGGCAGCCTCGGGCCACGTCGCCGCCTCGGCCGTGCGTCCGCCGCCGGACCGGGAGCTGGTCGCCATCGCCGATTACGTCACGGACTTCGTCATCGACAGCGATGAGGCCTACGCGACGGCGCACCTCTGCCTCAAGGACACGCTCGCCTGCGCCCTGCTCGCGCTGCAGTTCCCGGCCTGCACCCGCCACCTCGGCCCGCTGGTGCCAGGCACCGAGGTGCCTCACGGCGCCCGGGTGCCCGGGACCGCGCACCGGCTCGACCCGGTCAAGGCGGCGTTCGACTTCGGCGCCATGCTGCGCTGGCTCGACTTCAACGACACCTGGCTCGCTGCCGAATGGGGGCACCCGTCGGACAACCTCGGCGGCATCCTGATGCTCGCCGACCACCTCTCGCGCCGGGCCGTGGCCGAGGGCCAGGCGCCGTTCACCATGCGCGACGTGCTGACCTGGATGATCAAGGCGCACGAGATCCAGGGCGTGCTGGCGCTGGAAAACGGCTTCAACCGTGTCGGCCTCGACCACGTCGTGCTGGTCAAGGTGGCCACGGCCGCGGTCGCCGCGCGGATGCTCGGCCTGCCGCGGGCGGGGATCGTCGACGCGCTCTCGCACGCCTTCGTCGACGGCCAGAGCCTGCGCACCTACCGTCACGCGCCCAATGCAGGGTCGCGCAAGAGCTGGGCGGCCGGTGACGCGACCAGCCGCGGCGTGCGCCTGGCGCTGATGGTCGCGGCCGGGGAGCCGGGCATCCCGACCGTACTCAGCGCCACGACCTGGGGCTTCTACGACGTGCTGTTCGGCGGCAGTCCGTTCCGCTTCCAGCGCCCCTACGGCAGCTACGTGATGGAGAACGTGCTGTTCAAGATCAGCTACCCGGCCGAGTTCCATGCCCAGACCGCGGTCGAGGCAGCCCTTGCACTGCACCCGCAGGTGCGCGGCCGTCTCGACGCCATCGAGCGGATCGAGCTCGAGACCCAGGAGCCCGGGGTGCGGATCATCTCCAAGGACGGGCCGCTCGCGAACCCGGCCGACCGCGACCACTGTCTGCAGTACATGGTCGCCGTGGCGCTGCTGCACGGGGAGCTGTCCGCGGCGTGCTACGAGGACGCCTTCGCCGCCGACCCGCGCATCGACGCCCTGCGCGCACGGATGCGCGTGGTCGAGAATCCCGGGTTCACCGCCGCCTACTACGACCCCGAACGTCGCGCGATCGGCAACGCCGTGCAGGTCGTCTTCCGCGACGGCAGCCGTACCGAGCGGATCGCCGTCGACTACCCGGTGGGCCACCGCCGGCGGCGGGCCGAGGGGTTGCCACTGCTCGAGCGCAAGTTCCGCGACGCGCTGGCCTCGCGCTTCGACGGGGCCCGGGCGGAGGCGATCCACGCCCTGTGCTCCGATCCCGAGCGGCTCGAGGCGACCCCCGTGCCCCGCTTCTGCGATCTGCTGGTCACCTGCTGACCTCGACGCCGGGCCCCGCCGGTCCGAAGGCCTCCGGGCGGGCTTCGCTGTAGCGGCGGTAGTGCTCCATGACCCTGCGCACGTAGGTGCGCGTCTCCGGGTACGGCGGCACGCGGCGACCATGACGCAGCACCGCGTTCTCGCCGGCGTTGTAGGCCGCCACCGCGAGTCGGACGTCGTCGTCGAACAGCTCCAGCAACGCCTTCAGGTAGCGGGTACCCCCCTGCACGTTGGCGCGTGGGTTGGTGCGGCTGGTCACGCCGTAGCGACGCGCGGTGGCCGGCATGAGTTGCATCAGCCCGACCGCGCCCGCGCTCGACAGCGCGTTGGGGTCGTACGCCGACTCGGCGGTGACGATGGCGTGCAGCAGCGCGTCCGGGAGGCCGTGCTCGCGTGCCGTCTCGGCGATCAGCGGGGCGAAGCGCCGCTGGTTCTCGCGGAACCGGCGCGCGTCGAAACTCGGCTCGCGCCAGCCCTTCCAGGTCCGCACCAGCTTGCGGTAGCCGGGGTGGTCGGGCTGGTCGGTGAAGTGGACCCGGCCCTGCGCGTCGACCCAGCGGTAGACGGCCGCGTCCAGCGGGGTCCACGCGAGCAGCAGCGCGGCCAACGCACCGCCGATGAACCGGACACCTCGCCCGAGTCCCGTCGCTGAGGTCGTAAAGCGCATCGTGCGTTGTCGTCCTCGGATCCGGCCGATGTGTTGAAAGTAACGGGCCCGGTGCCGGACCGCCAGTGCCGGATGGCGTGCTTGACAGCCCGCGGGTGACGACGGTTCGTGTCGCGAGCTCCCGTCCCCGGTTCCCGGGGCCCGCCGCCGGCCGCCCCAGCGAACGGTCGCGGCACACGGCCACGAGATAACCTTCCCCTCCTGGATCACGTCTCGACGATCACGAGCC
>JBFIFF010000012.1:0-15351 GCA_041602955.1 Gammaproteobacteria bacterium
CAGCGCCTGCGCATCCTCGACAGCCACGACCTGCGCCTTCCCGACATCCAGGAGGTGATCGCCGGCCTCGGGCCTCTCGACGGCGCGCTCGAGTTCACCACCTGGTTGCGCGAACGCTTCCAGCTGGTGATTCTCTCCGACACCTTCTACGAGTTCGCCGCCCCGCTGATGTGCCAGCTCGGCTGGCCGACCCTGCTCTGCCACCGTCTGGTCAGCGACGCCGACGGCCGGGTCACCGGCTACCGCCTGCGCCAGAAGGACCCCAAGCGCCAGGCGGTGATCGCGCTGCAGTCGCTGAACTACCGGGTGATCGCCGCCGGCGACTCCTACAACGACACCACCATGCTCGGCCAGGCCGACGCCGGCATCCTCTTCTCGCCACCGGACAACGTCGTCGCCGAATTCCCGCAGTTCCCGGTCACGCGCGACTACGACCAGCTGCGCGCGGCGTTCCTCGACGCCAGCGACCGTTTCTGACCCGCGGCGGCGCTCAGGCGTAGCCGGCGATCAGCAGCCACGCCAGCAGCACCGCGACCCACAGCACCATGCTGCCGGTCGGCCAGTTGCCGGCCAGCGCGCCGCGCGGTCCCTGGCTGCGGAACAGGCCATCGAGCAGGCGTGTGACGGGCGGCCGCCAGGTTGTGAGGAAGTCTTCGCGCCACGCCGTGCCACGGGCCAGCAGCGCGAGCGCGAGGCGCTTGCCCAGGCGGCGGTAGAGCCAGTCGAAGTCGAGACTGAGCGTCTCGGTGCGCCGCATCATCGGCAGCAGGGCGAAGAACGCCAGACCCGAGAAGAGCAGCAGCTGGAACTGCGCGACCAGGTGCGCGGCGGTGTAGGGCACGTACTCCACGGGATGGGGCAGCAGCGCGTAGAGCGGCTGCGGGAAGACCCCGATCGCGATGCAGAGGAAGGCGAACAGCACCATCGCCGCGCGCATGTTCCATGGCGGGTCGGGCGGGCGCAGGCCGGAGTCCTTCTGGAAAAAGACGAACCACGGGAACTTGATGCCGGCGTGCAGGAAGACCCCGGCCGAGGCGGCCGCGAGCAGGAACCAGACCATGGCCAAGTGCTCGTCGATCGCCGCCTGGCCGATCATCGACTTGCTGACGAAGCCGGAGGTGAACGGGAACGACGAGATCGCCAGCGCGCCGACGATGCCGCAGGCGGTGGTCAGCGGCATGCTCTGGAACAGCCCGCCGAGCTCGCTGCACTTGCGCCGCCCGGTCATGTGCAGCACCGCGCCTGCACTCATCAGCAACAGGGCCTTGTAGATGATGTGCGCGAAGGCGTGCGCGGCCGCGCCGTTGAGCGCCATCGCGGTGCCGATGCCGATGCCGCACACCATGAAACCGACCTGGTTGACGATGCTGTAGGCGAGGATGCGCCGCATGTCGTTCTCGAGCAGCGCGTAGATGATGCCGTAGAAGATCATCCACAGGCCGACCCAGACCAGCAGCGTGGTTCCGGGGAAGCCGACCAGCAGCGTGTAGACCGCCGTCTTGGTCGTGAACGCAGACAGCACCACCGCACCGCTCGGGCTCGCCTCGGGGTAGGCGTCGGGAATCCACGACGACAGCGGCGGCGCCCCGACGTTGACCAGGAAGCCGGCGAGGATCAGCCAGCGCGCCAGCGAGTCGGGCTGCATGGCCGTGAACGCGATGCTCTCGGTCTCGGCATAGTGGCCGGCGATCCCGGCGAGCAGCACGACACCGCCGAGCAGGTGCACCATCAGGTAGCGGAAGCTTGCCCGGTAGGCCAGCGGCGTGCCGGCGCTCCACACCACCAGCGTCGAGCCGACGGCCATCAGCTCCCAGAACACGAACAGCGTGATCAGGTCGCCGGCGAAGGTGACGCCCAGTGCACCGCCCGCGTAGGCCAGCGCGGCGACCTGCTCGAGCAGCCGCGCCTGGTGCATGGCGAACAGGGCGCCGGCGAACGCCATCAGCGTGAAGATCGTCGCGAACAGGCGGCTGACCGTGCTGCCGCGGAGCGGTTCGAGCTCGAGCCCGAGGAACGCGACGTGGAGGACGGTGCCGTCGGGCACGCCCCACGCGGCGGCGAGGGCGAGCAGCGGCAGGCCGAGCAGGGCGACGGCGCGCAGCCGCGACGGCAGCAGCGGCAGCAGCAGCGCGCCGACGACGAGGATCAGGCCCGGTGGAAAGCTAGTCGTCATAGTAGTCATCGGACCGCTTGAGGAACTTGCCGAGCAGCTTCGCCGCCACCACCATCGCGGCGCAGGTGAGGAACCCGTACCAGGCGTAGAAGCCGAAGCTGCCCTCGATACCGAAGTGGTCGTACTGCGTGATGAACAGGTCGGGGAGCAGCGTCAGCAGCAGGATGCCGGCGAACAGGACCCACAGCCTGCGGATCGCCTTCGGGGTGGTCAGCCAGTGCCTGTCGGGCGCACTCATCCATCACCTCCCACCAGCTGCCCGATCAGGCCCAGGGCCGGATCCGGGTAGACGAAGAACAGCACGGTCAGGCCCGCCGTCAGCACCAGCGCGACGACCATCGGCCACGGTGCCTCGCCGTGGCCGTGATCGCCGGGGGGCGGCGGGCGGAAGAACGCCGCGTAGACGATCGGCACGAAATAGGCCGCGTTGAGCAGCGTGCTGACCACGAGCACCCCGGCCACCGCGAGCTGGTCACCGGAGAGGCTGCCGACCATCAGGTACCACTTGGAGACGAACCCGGCCGCCGGCGGCAGGCCGATCATCGACAGGGCGCCGACGGCGAACGCACCGAGCGTCCACGGCATGCGCCGGCCGATGCCGTCGAGCTGGCTCACCTCGGTCTTGTGCGCGGCGACGAGGATCGCCCCGGCGCAGAAGAACAGGGTGATCTTGCCGAACGCGTGCATCACCACGTGCAGGCCGCCGCCGAGCACGCCCCAGGTGCTGGCCAGCGTCGCACCGAGCACGACGTAGCTGAGCTGGCTGACCGTTGAGTAGGCGAGGCGCCGCTTGAGGTTGTCCTGGCGCAGGGCGACCAGCGAGGCGATCAGCACCGTCGCACCGGCCACGTAGCTGAGCAGCGTCGCCGCGCTGCTCCCCGCGAGCAGGTCGATGCCGAAGATGTAGACGGTGATCTTGAGCACGCTGAACACCCCGACCTTGACCACGGCGACGGCGTGCAGAAGCGCACTGACCGGGGTCGGCGCGACCATCGCCGCGGGCAGCCAGCGGTGGAACGGCATCAGCGCCGCCTTGCCGATACCGAACAGGAACAGGGCGTAGAGCGGCAGGAGCTGGTCCGCGGAGATCCGGCCCTCGAGGATGCCGCCGGGCCGGAAATCGGTGGTCCCGGCGAGCTGCCAGGTCCAGACGATGGCGAACAGCAGGAAACCGATCGAAGTCGCGAGCAGCAGGCCGAGGTAGGTGCGTCCGCCGCGCCGCGCCTCATCGGTTCCGGCGTGCGTCACCAGCGGGAAGGTCGACAGGGTCAGGACTTCGTAGAAGACGAACAGCGTCACCAGGTTGGCGGCGAACGCCGCGCCGACCGTACTCGCGATGGCGATCGCGAAGAAGGCGTAGAAGCGGGTCTGGTTTTTCTCGTGGTGGCCGCGCATGTAGCCGATGGCGTAGACCGTCGTGACCATCCACAGGAAGCTCGCGACCAGCGCCAGCGTCAGCCCGAGCGGCTCGACGGTGAGGGCGAGGCGCACGCCCGGCAGCGGCTCGGCGAACTCCCACGTGGGACGCGCGCCGGCCAGCACGTCCGGCCACAGCGAGGCCACCGCCCAGAAGGTCAGCCCGCCGCCGACCAGCGAGACCGCCTCGCGCAGGTTGGGGTGACGGTCGAGCGCCAGGATCAACGGCACGGCCAGCAGCGGCAGCGCGACGCACCAGGCCAGCAGGCTCACTGCCCACCCCCGAGCAGCTCCGCTGCGATGCCGCCCGCGGTGCCCACCGTGAGGTCGGTGTCGATGCCGAGCCAGACGTTGGCCGCGACCAGCACCCAGATCGGCAGCAGCATGTGCCACGGGGCCTCCGAGACCGTCGTGGCACCGGCGGCGCGCGGTCGCATGTAGACGGTCTCGACCACGCGCCAGACGTAGATCACCGCGAGCAGCGAGCCGATCAGCACCAGCACGGCGATCGGCCACAACCCCGCCTCGATCGCCCCGAGCACGAGGTACCACTTGCTGATGAAGCCCGACGTCAGCGGCACGCCGATCAGGCTCAGGCCGCCGGCAACGAACGCCGCCATGGTCAGCGGCATCGCGCGGCCGAGGCCCTGCAGGTCACTGAGCCGCGCCCCGCCGACACGGTAGACCACCGCGCCGAGGGCGAGGAACAGCGCGGCCTTCATCACCGCGTGGTTGAACAGGTGCACCAGCGCCGCGGTCAGGCCGGTCGCCGTGGCCAGACCGATGCCGAGGACGATGTAGCCGATCTGCGCCACGCTCGAGTAGGCGAGCATGCGCTTGACGTCGACCTGGAAGATCGCGACCAGCGAGGCGACGAGCACCCCGGCCATGGCCAGGCCGATGAGCAGCGAGCTGATCCAGACGTTGACCGGTGCGCCGAAGTCGAACACGGTGAACATGAAACGCAGCAGCACGTAGACGGCCACCTTGGTCGCGGTGCCGGCGAGGAACGCGGTGACCACCGACGGGGCGTAGGCGTAGGCATTCGGCAGCCACAGGTGCAGCGGGAACAGCGCGATCTTCAGGCACACCCCGACCACCAGGAAGGCGGCGGCGGCGATCGCCGTGCGGTTCGTGTCCAGCTCGGGCAGGCGCGCGGCCAGGTCGAGCATGTTCAGCGTGCCGGTCAGCATGTAGAGCAGGCCGACGCCGATCAGGATGAAGGTCGCACCGAGGGTGCCCATGATCAGGTACTGGTAGCTCGCCGTCAGCGCGCGCCGGTCGCGTCCGAGACTGATCAGGGCGTAGCTCGACAGCGACGAGATCTCGAGGAACACGAACAGGTTGAAGGCGTCGCCGGTGATGACGATGCCGAGCAAGCCGGCCAGGCAGAGCAGCAGCGCGGCGTAGAACGCCGGGTGCTGGCGGCGCGGGATCTCGCGCATCACGCTGGCGCGGGCATAGGTGAGCACCAGCGCGCCGATGGCGGCGACGATCACCAGCACGTAGGCATCGAGGCGGTCGACGAGGTACTCGATACCCCACGGCGCGGCCCAGCTGCCGAGTGCGTAGCGGATCTGACCGCCCGAGGCCACCTCCCCGAGCAGCGCCAACGCGACGTAGAGCGCGTACCAGGCGGCCGCCGTCGCCAGCGCCCAGGCCAGCGCGCCGCGCGTCAACAGCAGGCAGAGCGGCGCCGCGAGCAGCGGCACGATCACCTGCAGAACGGGCAGGTGGTCGCCCATCACGCCTCGCGATCCTGCTTCTGGATGGCCTCTTCGTCGACGCTGCCGTAGGCCTCACGGATGCGCACCACCAGCGCGAGGCCCAGCGCCGTGGTCGCCACCCCGACCACGATCGCGGTCAGGATCAGCACGTGCGGCAGCGGGTTGGAATAGGCCGTCGCCCCGGCCACGACGATCGGCGCGGTGCCGTCGGCGACCTTGCCCATGCTGATGTAGAGGATGAACACCGAGGTCTGGAAGATGTTCAGGCCAACGATCTTCTTGACCAGGTTGGTCGAGCGGATGACCACGTAGAAGCCGGTCATCATCAGCACGATGACGATTTCGTAGTTGAACAGTCCGAGCGCGCTCACGCCTCGCCTCCACGCCCGGCGAAACCGTAGAACAGCGACAACATGGTCGCGGTGACCGTGATGCCGACACCCAGCTCGACCAGCAGGATACCGAGGTGCTGCCCGGCCACCGGGTCGGCGGCGAGCACGTTGTAGTCGAGGTAGTTGCCGCCGAGCAGCAGGCCGGCCACGCCGACCCCGCCGTAGAGCAGCACCCCGCAGGCCATCAGCACGTGCAGCAGCGTCGGCGGCAGCACGCGCCGCATGCTGTCGAGACCGAACACCAGGGCGTAGAGGATCAGCGCGGCGGCGAAGATCACCCCCGCCTGGAAGCCCCCGCCGGGACCGAAGTCACCGTGGAACTGGACGTAGAGGGCGAACAGCAGGATCAGCGGGATCAGCAGCTTGGCGACCACGCGCAGGACGATGTGGTGGCTCACCCTTCCTCCTCGTCGTCATCGCGGCGGCGTCCGCCGAGGAGCAGGAAGACACCGATGCCGGCGGTCAGGATCACCACCGTCTCGCCGAGGGTGTCGTAGCCGCGGTAGCTGGCCAGGACCGAGGTGACCATGTTGGGGATGCCGGTCTCGCGCGGCCCTTCCTCGATGTAGCGCGGCCCCACGTGCTGGTGGACCGGCGCGTCGGGATCGCCGAAGCGCGGCATGTCGGGCGTGGCGAACACCAGGGCACCGCCGGTCACCAGCACCACGGCGAGCGGCAACCAGGCACGCCCGCGCGGCGGCGTCTCCTCGCGCCCGACCAGCCCGAGCGTCGCGAGCATCAGCACCGTCGAGATGCCGGCGCCGACGGCGGCCTCGGTGAAGGCGACGTCGACCGCGTCGAGCGAGACGAACAGCAGCGCGGCGTGCAGTGAGTAGATGCCGGTCAGCATCACCGCCGCGAACAGGTTGCGCAGGCTGACCACGGCGAAGGCGATGACCACCAGGAAGCCGAGCAGGACGTAATTGATCAGGAGTTCGATGGCCCACCCCCGTCGGTATCCACCTCCGGCTCGAGACCACCGTGCAGGGCCGACTTGGCCAGGGCATGGGTCGCGGTCGGTACCGTGAACAGCAGGAACAGGAAGATCAGCACCAGGCGCAGGCCGACATCGAAACCCGGTGCCTGCAGCAGCAGCCCGAGCAGGATCAGCCCGGCGCCGAGCGTGTCGATCACCCCCGAGGCATGCAGCCGACTGTAGAAATCGGGCAGCCGCAGCACCCCTATGCCGCCGGCGAGACAGAACAGGCCGCCACCCAGCAGGCAGATCCAGCTCAGGACGTCGAGCAGGAGCGCCACTAGCGGGTCTCCTCCGGCCGGTCTCGGCCGAGCGAGCCGTACTCGAAGTACTTGAGCGTGGCGATGGTGGTGATGAAGCTGATCAGCGCATAGACCAGGGCGATGTCGAGGAACGCCGGCCGTCCGGTAACAAAGCCGAGCACGGCAATGCCGAGCACCGTGCTGGTGCCGAACATGTTGACCGCGAGGATGCGGTCGAACAGGGTCGGCCCGCGCAGCGCGCGCAGCAGCGTCATCGCCATGGTCAGCAGGATCAGGAACAGGCCCGTGGCAAACAAGTCAGTCAGCCCGTTCCATGCGCTCGACGCGACGCGCCATGTCGCCGGCGCGCACGGCATCGGCCGCCTCGCGGCTGAGCGCGTGCACCATGACCTCGCCATCGGCGACGTCGAGCGTGACGGTGCCCGGGGTCAGGGTGATGGCGTTGGCGTAGATCGTCTGGCGCAGCGGGTCCATGTCACCGCTGGGCACGCGAATCACGCTGCGCTCGATCGGCAGTTTCGGGTCGAGCACGCGGCGCACGACGTCGATGTTGGACTTGACGATCTCGACCAGCAGCCATGGCCAGAAGGAGATCGCATGGCGCGAGAGGTGCAGCGGCACCGACTCGTGGTCGACGACGTCCATGCGCTGCGCGAGCCAGACCACGAGACCGGCGGAGAGCGCCCCGCACGCCAGCAGCAGGGCCGTGTAGTGACCGGACAGCGCCAGCCAGAACACCGCCATGAGCACGCCGAGATTGATCAGGTGGAGCATGGTGCTTCGGGCATCATGAGATTTTGTCGTTGACCCCGCGGGACCGTTTTAACACGAGGCTGCTGTGCAATGCGATAGAGGCAATTCACGCGCGCCAACGATGTTGCCCGGAGCCGACCCGCCCGTATGGGTGCAACCCTGGTACGCATGGCGCCAAGCCCCCGCGGGCGGATGACGGCTGCGTGCTCACTGTGCGCTGCGATAGGGGTTGTCACCCAGCGGACTCGGTCGCAGCGTGGACCCACGGACGGTGGGTCACCACCCCCCTCTCAGAACAGCTCGGGATGGCACGGCGTCATGCTGCGGTAGTGCGCCTGGATGCGGGCCAGGTCCTCCTCCAGCGAGTCGCCCGGTTCCACCAGCGGCCCCAGCACCAGGCGCCTGCGCCCGTAATCGAGACCGCCCAGCAGGATCGGCACGCCGGCGCTGCGCGCGATGTGCCAGAACCCGGACTTCCAACGCGCCACCTTGCGGCGCGTCCCCTCCGGGGTGACCACCAGCAGCAGCCGCTCGCGGCGCGCGAACTCCGCGGTGACCTGCTCGACGACCCCGTGCGCGGCCCGGCGGTCGATGGCGAGGCCACCCAGCCAGCGCATGAACCAGCCGAACGGCGGCCTGAACAGCGTGTGCTTGCCCATCCAGTGCAGCTCGACGCCGAGCGCGAACACGCCCGCCATGCCGATCACGAAGTCCCAGTTGGAAGTGTGCGGTGCGGCGACGATGACCATCCGCGTGCGCTCGGGAAGCGTCCCCTCGATGCTCCAGCCGGCCAGGCGCAGGCAGGTCGCGGCGAGGCCGCGGGTCACCGCGTTGCCCCGGCGCGGGAGCGCCGCGGGCACGTGCGGCGTGTCGGGTCCGGTCGAGCTGCGCATCGACCCATTCTGCCAGAGCCGCCGGCGCATGCCACGGGGCTCGCCTGGCGCGCTTGACTGCCCGGGATGCCCTCCGCACGATGGCGACATCCATCCGGTTCACCCGCCATCCGCACGCCGGGTCTCTCGACCGCCATGCCCCATACGCCGCTCCCCCTCCGCTACCACGAGCCGCTCTACCGACCGCCGAGCGAGGCGCGCTCGCTGATCCTGCAGGCGACCGTCGGCTGCTCGTGGAACCGCTGCACCGTCTGCGAGATGTACACGGACCGCCGCTTCCGCGCCCGCCCGGTCGACGAGGTGCTGGCCGAGATCGACGCCGTGGCGCGCCACCCGGTTCGCCCCCGTCGCGTGTTCCTCGCCGACGGCGACGCGCTGGCGCTCTCCAACCGTCGCCTGCGCCCGCTGCTCGAGGCGATCCGCGTGCGGATGCCGTGGGTGACCCGGGTCGCCTGCTACGCCACGCCGGCGAACCTGCTGCACAAGTCGGTCGACGAACTGACCGAGTTGCGCGCAGCGGGGCTGCGGCTGGTCTACCTCGGCATCGAGTCGGGCGACGACGAGGTGCTGGCGCGCATCGCCAAGGGGGCGACCCAGGCCGAGACTGTCGCCGCGCTGCAGCGCGCCGCAGCGGCCGGCATCAAGCGCTCGGTGATGATCATCAACGGCCTGGGCGGCCGCGCGCTGAGCGACCGCCACGCCGACGCCTCGTCCGCCCTGCTCAACGCCACCCAGCCCGAGTACGCCTCGGTACTGGCCCTGGTGCTGCATGATGGCGGCCGACGCCACCGTGCGGCCTTCGGCCCCACCTGGCAGCCCCTCGACGACCGGGAGCTGCTGCTCGAACTGCGTCGCCTGCTGGCCGGGTGCGAACTCGAGCGCACGCTGTTCCGCAGCAATCACGCCTCCAACCGGCTCGCCCTTGCCGGCACCCTGGACCGCGACCGCACACGGTTGCTCGACGCCCTCGACGCCGTCCTCGACGGCGACGCCACCCGGCTGCGCCCGGCTGCGGGGCGACGGCTGTGACCCGCGTCGCGACCCCCTCCGCACCCACCCTCGAGCGGGACACCCTCCAGCGTCTGCGCGAGCTGCTCGGCCGGCCCACCGCGCCTTACCGCGAGGCGGCCGTCCACGCCTGGGCGGTCGACCGCCTCGACGCGGCGGGCGTGCCGTGCTGCGACGACCCCGACGGCAACCTGGTGGTCGGTGCCGCCTCGCTCGCCGACTACCGCCGGGCCCTGGCGCGCCGTGACGACGGCGCGGCCGTGGTGCTGGTCGCGCACATGGATCACCCCGGCTTCGTGGGCACACGCTGGCTCGCCGCGGACCGCCTCGCCGTGCGCTGGCACGGTGGCGGGCCGGTCCGTCACCTGCAGGGCGCGGACGTCTGGCTCGGCACCGACGGGGCCAGCGAATGGGCCGGGGTGATGCGCGATCCGCGCATGGAACGTCGCGGGCACGGCCTGGCCACCGCCGAGGTCCGCCTCGCACAACCGCCCACACCACGACCCGGCGCACAGCGGGTGTTCGGCGGCCTCGCCTTCCGCGCCTCCAGCTGGCGCGCCGGGCACCGCCTCTACGCCCGCGTCGCCGACGACCTGGCGGGGGTGTTCGCCATCGTCGAGACGGCGTGCCGGGCGCGCCGTCGGCCGGGCGCGCCGGCCCTGTTCGGCCTGCTCACCCGCGCCGAGGAGGTCGGCTTCGTCGGCATGCTCGCGCACCTCGAAGGGGGCTGGCTGCAGCGCGCGCGCCGAGCGCTGCTCTGTGTCAGCCTCGAGGCGTCGCGACAGGGCCCCGGCGCGCGGCTGGGCCACGGGCCGGTCGTGCGCCTCGGCGACCGCTCGGGGCCGTTCGACCCGGTCGCCGCCCAGCATCTCGGCCGGCTCGCCGCGTCCGTGCTGCCGGGGCACCACCAGCGCCGGCTGATGGACGGCGGCAGCTGCGAGGCGACCGCGATGCTCGCCCACGGCCTCCCGGCCGCCGGCCTTGCGTTACCGCTCGGCAACTACCACAACCAGAACCTCGACGGCGGGCAGGGGGCCGGTCCGGCCCACGGCCCGGCGCCGGAGTTCGTCGACCTGCGCGACGTTGCCGGGCTGCTGACGCTGTGTCGTGCCCTGGCCGAGCACGCATGGACGAACGACCCCTGGGGCCCGGTACGCGCACGCCTCGCCCGGCGCCTGCGCGGGGCACGCCCCCGGCTCGACACCCGCTGAGGGCCCGGTTCAGTCCGCCAGTTCGAGGAACACCCGCAGCTCCGCCCAGATCACCTCCAGGGAGGGGTCGAGGCTGTGTCCGTCTGCGAGCAGCAGCACGCGGGCGGCACGGTTCTCGCGCAGGTAGTCGACGCTGTGCGTGTAGGGCACGGTCGGGTCGTCAATGCCGTGAAAAACGAGTGTCGGCACCTGCCTGCGGAACGGGGTGGCGTCATGGCGCGCCAGGTCGGTGACGAGGTCGTAATGCAGCCAGCGCTGCCCGGCATCGGCCTCGGCCGGCAGCCTGATCCGGCCATCGCGTCGCCAGCACGCCATCTTCTCGGTCCCGAACAGCGCTTCGAGCAGGGCGCTGAAGCCAAACGCCGGAGCCAGCAGCGCCAGTTGAGCCACCCGCGGGTCGTGCTCGGCCACCAGCGCCGCCAGGTAGCCGCCGAAACTCGAGCCAATCAACGTGACCGGCCCAGGTTCACCGGCCAGCAGCGCGTCGACGACCCCCATCTGGCGGCTCAATGTCATCGAGGAAAAATCGCCCGCGTTCAGGTCCGGCACCTCGATCTCGATGCCATGCCGCGCGAGGCGTGCGCCAAGCCAGGCGGCCTTGTGCGATCCGGGCCCAGAGGCGAAACCGTGCAGGTAGAGGCAGCGGGTCATGGTGGAAGCGTCGCAGCCGGCGCGACTCAGAGCCCGGCGCGATAGGCCTCGAGCGCACTGCGCACCTGCTCGAACTCGATGGCAAGCGCGCCGATCAGGTCGCGCAAACCGGGGTCGCTGGCGTCCCGCTTGGCCCGCTGGTGCACTGCCGAGCAGCGCTCGCTGAAGCGCTTCGCGCCGACGTTGGCGCTGCTCCCCTTGAGGGTGTGCGCGACCGAGACCAGCACCTCGGGCTGGCCGTCGACCGCCTGGCGCAGCTCCTGGAGCCGGCGCACGGTGTCGCCGAGGTAGGCGTCGATCAGCTCGTTGATCCCCTCCCCCATGACCTCGTGCAGCTCGTCGAGGGTTGCGCGGTCGACCGCATCGCCCGCGGGCTGCGGCACCTCGGCGCCGGCAGCAGACCCTGCGGATCCGGCAGCGGGCCCGGTCTCCGGCGCTGCGGCCGGTTTCTCGTCATCCGCACCGGCCAGGCACCAGTAATCGACCTTCTGTTTCAGGTCGGCGAAGCGCACCGGCTTGGCGAGGTAATCGTCCATGCCCATGGCGAGGCACTTCTCCCGCTCCCCGCCGAGCGCGTGCGCGGTCATCGCGACGATCGGCAGGCGCGTTCCCGGCGGCTCCTGCGCGCGGATCTCGGCGGTCGCGGTGTAGCCGTCCATGATCGGCATCTGGCAGTCCATAAGCACCAGGTCATAGGCGACCCGCCTGACCGCCCCGAGCGCCTTCTGACCGTCGTCGACGGCGTCGGCCTGGTAGCCGAGCTTGCGCAGCATACCGACCGCCACTTTCTGGTTGACCAGGTTGTCCTCCACCACCAGGATGCGACCCGAGCGCGGCCCACCGTCGGCGACGCGGGGTCGGTGGACGCGAGCCTGCAGCCCGGTCACCCTGACCAGGGTATCGAACAGCTGCGACGGGCTGACCGGCTTGTTGAGGTACCCGGCGATGCCGCTGCGCAGCGCCTCGTCGGCGGCCACCGAACCGCCGTAGCGCGTGACCATGACCAACCACGGGTGGCCAAGGTCCGGGGCGGAGCTGATCCGCTCGGCGAGTTCGATGCCGTCCATCTCGGGCATCAGCCGGTCGAGGAGCACCAGCTCGAACGGCCGGGCCTCCTGCCCCGCTGCGACGTGCAATCGCTCCAGCGCCTCGTGGCCGCCGGAGACCGCCTCGCAGTCGACGTGCCAGGCCCCCAACAGGCTGCGCAGGTAGGCACGGCTGACCGCGCTGTCGTCGACCACCAGAACCCGCAGCCCCTCGAGCGAGTCGCGGGCGGTGGAGGGACAGGTCGCGTCATCGCCCTGCGCCGGGCGCAACGGGATGACGAACCAGAAGCGGGCGCCAAGGCCCTGCGCGCCGTCGACGTCGATCTCACCGCCGAGCAAGCGCACCAGCTGCGCGCAGATCGCCAGGCCCAGCCCGGTCCCACCGTAGCGACGGGTGATCGAGCCGTCGGCCTGTGCGAACGGCGCGAACAGCTCCTCGCGCTTGTCTGCATCGATGCCGATGCCGGTGTCCTCGACCTCGAAACGGACCGACAGGGTGCCGTCCTCGTACGCACCGCCCTCGGCGATGACCCGCACCACGACGCCACCCTCGCCGGTGAACTTCAGCGCGTTGTCGACCAGGTTGCACAGCACCTGGCGGATGCGCACCACGTCTCCGCGGAACTCGCGCGGAAGGCCGACGTCGACCTCGGTCTCGAGGGTGAGGCCGGAGGAGCGCGCGCGCACGCCGAACAGGTCGTTGACCTCCCCGATCAGGCGATCGAGGTTGAAATCCACCGCCTCGATGGTCAACTGCCCGGCCTCGATCTTCGAGTAGTCGAGCAGGTCGTTGATCAGCGCCAGGAGCACATCACCAGAGGCATGCGCCATCTCGACATACTCGAGCTGCTCACCCTCCATATTGCCGTCCTCGAGCAGCGAGAGCATGCCGAGCAGGCCGTTGATGTGGGTGCGGATCTCGTGGCTGGCGTTGGCGAGGAACTCGCCCTTGGCGCGGTTGCCCCGCTCGGCGTGGGTGCGCGCGTCCTCGAGGTCGCGCTCCATCTCGCGCCGCGCCTGGACCTCCTCCTCGAGTTGCGCATTGATACGCCGCAGGTCAGTGGTGCGCGCCTCGACCCGCGCCTCGAGACCCTCGAGGAGGCTGGTGCGCTGCACCTCGGCCTGTATGCGCTCGATCTCCGTCTCCGCGCGCGAAGCAACGATCTGGACCAACGACGAGGGCGCGGCCGCGGGATCCATCGGGTGCGAATCGAGCAGCACCAGGATACCGATCGGCTGATCACGCGCGTCGAGCAGCGCGGTCCCGGCGTAGCTTTCGACACCCATCTCCTGCAGCAGGCGGTCGTCGGGGAAGGCCTGCTGTACCCCGCTGGGGTAGAAGCAGACACGGCGCATGAGCACGTTCTCGCACGGCGTGCCGGGCAGCCTGTAGCTGATGTTCCCGGCCAACTTGCCGTGGGCATAGACCGCAAGGGTGTCGACCTGCTGCGGGTCGTCCGGACTCAGCTGGCCGATGAACACGTAGGCGTACCCGAGCTGGCGACCGAGGGTCTCGACCATCGTCTCGAACAGGGGGATGCCCGAGTTCGAGGAGAGCAGCTTGGCGAACGCGTTCAACGCCCCGATGTGGCGGTCGAGGCGACGCGTTTGCCGCAGGTAGGCGATGGCCAGCATGACCAGACCCACCAGGACGATGGCCGCGAGGTAGCCGAGCGTCTGGATGTGCCCCTGAATCTCGCGCATCTCCAGGGCGTCGCGGGTTCTGCTGATCTCGATCTGGGCACGGCGCATCCGGTCGACCAGCTCGCCGAGTTCCAGCGTGGCGTGCTGCATCTCCAGGTAGTCCGCCCGCAGTGGTTCGGGGCCGCGCGCCGAGGGGCCGGAGAGGCGGCCGAGCAGCTCGTCGAGCTCGGCCAGCTTGCGGTTGAGTTGGCGCGACTGGAGCACGTCGATCGCCAGATCGGCCTCGGTGAAACGCAGCCAGGTTGCGCGCGCGGCGCGGAAAGCGTCGGCGAGCGGCCGCAGACGACCTGCCGTCGCGTGCGCGCGCGTGCCGTCGAACGAATCCATGGGGTGGTCGTTGAAACCGAGCCGCGAGAGACTCGAACTGAGGTCATCGAGTGCGGCAACGACCGGCGAGACCTGGCCGGTCATCCGCGCGGAATGTGACGACAGCAACTCGAGGGCCGTCACCCCGAAGCCCAGCGTGACGAGGATGAGCACGGCGAAGCCGGCGAACAGCAGATTCCGGCGATGGGCCGGCGGCAGGCCGCGCAGGCCGCGCCTGGCGATGGCGCCGTTGTCGATGGAGTCGCTCATCCCTGCCCTGCCCCGCCGCCCGGCGGGCTCCACGCCGTGGCAGCGGTACGCGGCCAACGGCTAGATGCGCCGCAGTGTGCAGCATGCGAGGTCCGGCGTGCAAACCTCTCCACGTCCAGCCATCGCGGGTTCAGGTGTAGCGGGGCGGCACTCCGGGAGGGCGTGATTTGAAGCGGCGGTAGGTCCACTGGTACTGCGCGGGCGCCTCGCGCACGCACGTCTCGATTGCGCGGTTGAGTGCCGTCGTCGCGACCACGGCATCTTCACTCGCCACCTCGGGGGGCAGGGAGCGCAGGCGCAGGCGGAACCGGCCGCCGCGACAGCGCTCTGCGTAGGCGAGCAGCAGGGTCGCGTCGCTGCGCCGCGCCAGGCGCGAGAACAGCACCATGGTCGATGTCGGCAGGCCGAAAAATGGCGCGAGCACGCCGTCCCGTCCGGCATCCTGATCGGGCAGGATACCGACGCACTCGCCCGCCCGCAGTGCGTGGAGGAGGGCCTTGATGCCGCCGGCATCGGTCGGGACCAGTCGCGCGCCGAAGCGCTGGCGCCGGGCACGCACCAG
>JBFIFF010000013.1:0-15165 GCA_041602955.1 Gammaproteobacteria bacterium
CCGCGACCATGGCGGTCGCGCGGTCGCCGGCGACCTCGAGCGCCACCTCCCAGCACGTGGGACGCCAGGCGGGGTCGTCCGGGGCGAGCGCGGCCAGGCGCACACAGGTGGCGCCGGCGTGGGCCAGGTCGTCGGCGGCGAAGGCGGCGCGCACGCGCGCCAGTAGCCAGCGCGTGGCCGGCCCGGTCTCGGACGGTTCGGGCAGGGCGTCGAGGCGCGCCAATGCGCTGCGCGGCAGCCGCTCGCCAAGCAGCGCGCCGGCGTCGGCGAGGACGGCGTCGAGAGGGGGCGGCGGCGGTGCCGGCAGGCTGGCGCAACCGGCCGCGAAGGCGCTGAAAAAAAAGGCCAGCCACGCTGGAACGCGGCACGAGGGCGTGCTGTATAATCGCCGCCCCTCGCCCTCCGGTCCTCCCCGCATGCTCGACCACCTGCGCAACGTCGCCATCATAGCCCATGTCGATCACGGCAAGACGACGCTGGTCGACAAGCTGCTCCAGCAGTCCGGCACGCTGGGCGAGCGCAGCGCGGCGCCCGAGCGCGCGATGGACAGCAACGACCTCGAGCGCGAGCGCGGCATCACCATCCTGGCCAAGAACACCGCCCTGTCCTGGCGCGACTACCGCATCAACATCGTCGACACCCCGGGCCACGCCGACTTCGGCGGCGAGGTCGAGCGCGTGCTGTCGATGGTCGACTCGGTGCTGCTGCTGGTCGACGCCGTCGACGGGCCGATGCCGCAGACCCGCTTCGTGACGCAGAAGGCGTTCGCACTGGGGCTGCGTCCGATCGTCGTGATCAACAAGGTCGACCGCCCGGGTGCGCGGTCGCACTGGGTGCTCGACCGCACCTTCGAGCTGTTCGATCGATTGGGTGCCACCGACGAGCAGCTCGACTTCCCGGTGGTCTACACCTCGGCGCTCAACGGCACCGCCTCGCTCAGCGCCGAATTCCAGGACAGCGACATGACCGCGCTGTTCGAGACCATCGTCGCCCAGGTCCCGCCGCCGCCGGTCGATCCGGACGGGCCGTTCCGCATGCAGATCTCGACCCTCGACTACTCGAGCTACGTCGGCGTGATCGGCATCGGGCGCATCGCGCGCGGCACCGCGACCCGCAACATGCCGGTCACCGTGGTCACCTCCAGTGGCGGGCGGCGCTCGGGCCGGGTGATGCAGATCCTCGGCTTCCACGGCCTGGAGCGGCGCGAGGTCGAGAGCGCGTCGGCCGGCGACATCGTCGCGGTGACCGGCCTGGAGACCCTCGACATCTCCGACACCCTGTGCAACCCGGCCTCGCCCGAGGCGCTGCCCCCGCTGACCGTCGACGAGCCGACGGTGTCGATGACCTTCCAGGTCAACACCACGCCGTTCGCCGGCCAGGATGGCAAGTACCTGACCTCGCGCCAGATCCGTGAGCGGCTGCTGCGCGAACTCAAGCACAACGTCGCGCTGCACGTCGCGCCGACCGACGACCCCGACCGGTTCCGCGTCTCCGGGCGTGGCGAGCTGCACCTGTCGATCCTGATCGAGAACATGCGCCGCGAGGGCTATGAATTGGCCGTCTCGCGTCCCGAGGTGATCGTGCGCACCATCGACGAGGTGCGCTGCGAGCCGTTCGAGCTGCTCACCGTCGACGTCGAGGAGGCGCACCAGGGCGGGATCATGGAGGCGCTCGGTGAGCGCCGCGGCGAGTTGCTCGACATGCAGCCCGACGGCCAGGGTCGCGTGCGCCTCGACTACCAGATCCCGGCGCGCGGCCTGATCGGCTTCCAGACCGAGTTCCTGACCCTGACCCGCGGGACCGGCCTGCTGCACCACGTCTTCGATCACTATGGACCGTGCCCGGCGGTGTCCATCGCCGAACGACGCAACGGCGTGCTCATCGCCAACGCCGCCGGCAAGAGTCTCGGCTACGCGCTGTTCAACCTGCAGGAGCGCGGGCGGCTGTTCATCGGCCCGGGCGAGGCGGTCTACGAGGGGATGGTGGTCGGCATCCACAGCCGCGACAACGACCTCGTGGTCAACCCGATGAAGGCCAAGCAGCTGACCAACATCCGCGCCGCCGGCAGCGACGAGAACATCCTCCTCACCCCGCCGGTGCGGCTGACGCTCGAACAGGCGCTGGAGTTCATCGACGACGACGAGCTGGTCGAGGTCACGCCGAAGGCGATCCGCGTGCGCAAGAAGTTCCTCAAGGAGCACGAGCGCAAGAAGGCGTCCCGCGGCGCGGCCTGACCCTCCCCGAAGGACGGTTGCCCGGGAGCGGGCGCCGCGCTAGCGTGGGGCCACCTCCGCCGACGCCCCCCGGAGACCGCACGTGATCCCCCCCCTCGCCGCCACCGTCCTGCTGCTGTTCGCTACCGCCACCCACGCCATGCACGAGCCGTGGGTCACCGAGACCTACCCGCAGGATGTCGAGAAGTGGTGGTGGGACGACGCCTGGTGGAGCGAGGGGCGCCTCGACACCCCGGGGAACCACCCGGTGACGGTGACTCAGACCAGCTACCGCAGCGACGACGTCGAGGTGCCGGCCTTCATCTTCCGCCCCACGACCCCGGGCGACCACCTGCCGGTGCTGTTCCTGCACGGCAGGCGCGGTCTCGACGAGCTGACCCAGCTGTTGCCGCAGCGCCTCGCCGCACGCGGCTTCGTGGTCCTCGCGCCGGACCTGTGGAGCGCGCGGTTCATCGAGAAGATGCCGATTCCCCACGACCCCGCGAGCGAGCTCGACGCCGCGCGCGGCGTCGACGCCCTGCTCGCGCTGCCCGGGGTTCGTAGCGACCGTGCCTGCGTGGTGTCGCACACGCGCGGTGGCTACCAGGCGCTGATGGCGCTGGTGAAGCACGGCATGCAGGCGCGCGCGGTCGCCTGCTATGTCGGCTACTACCCCCACTGGCAGGACCCCAACGCACCGGAGGCGATGCAGGTCTACCGCTACGCCCCGGAGGTCACCGAGCTTGCGGTGCCGACGCTGGTCTACCTCGGCGAGCACGAGCAGTACCAGCGCCTGCGGCCGGTGCTCGAGGGAATCGAGGCCCTGCGCGGGCTCGGCCGCGACGCGCGGGTGATCGTCTATCCCGGTGTCGGGCGCGGCTTCGACTTCCGCCCGCCCGCCGTGCGCACCTTCGCCGACGACCTTGCCGCCAGGGACGCCGCACGCCGCACCGAGCGGTTCATCCGCCGCCACCTCGAGTAAGCGCCGCGCCGGCGAGTCGCGTAAAATCGTCGCCCCCGGAACGACAGCGGACGACACGGCCGGCATGAGCACGACCATCTACATCGACGGCGAGGCGGGCACCACCGGCCTCGAGATCCGCGAGCGGCTCGCCACCCGCGACGACCTCGAGCTGCTGTCGATCGCCCCGCATCGGCGCAAGGACCCCGACGCGCGGCGCGAACTGCTCGACGCCGCCGACGTCGCCATCCTCTGCCTGCCCGACGACGCCGCGCGCGAAGTCGTGGCGTTGTGCTCCAGCAAGACCACCCGCTTCATCGACGCCAGCACCGCCCACCGCACCGCCGACGGCTGGGTCTACGGCTTCCCGGAACTCTCGCCGGGCCACCGCGTCGCGGTGGCCGACGCGCGCTTCCTGGCCAATCCCGGCTGCCACGCCACCGGCTTCATCGCGGCGGTCTACCCGCTGCTCGCCGCCGGGCTGCTGGACGCCGATGCCGCGCTGAGCTGCACCTCGCTGACCGGCTACAGCGGCGGCGGCCGGGGGATGATCGAGGCCTACGACGCCGCCCCCGCCGACGACCCGCACATGGGCTCCCCACGCCACTACGCCCTGGCCCTCGCGCACAAGCATCTGCCCGAGATGACCGCGGTGTGCGGGCTCCATCATGCACCGCTGTTCCTGCCGGTGGTCGGGCGCTTCTACCGCGGCATGCTGCTCACCGTGCCGCTGCACGTGCGCAGCCTGCGGCGACCGGCGCCGGCACGCGAGATTCACGCCCTGCTCGACGCCCACTACGCGGGCCAGCGGTTCGTGCGGGTGATGCCGTTCGGCGACACCAGCCCCGGCCAGGCGGGGTTCCTCGACGCGACCGCCTGCAACGGCACCAACCGACTGGAGCTGTTCGTCTTCGGCCACGACGAGCAGGCGGTGATCGCTGCACGCCTCGACAACCTCGGCAAGGGGGCCTCCGGCGCGGCGGTGCAGAACCTCAACCTCATGCTCGGCCGCGACGAGGCCGCCGGCCTCGCCTGACCACCGTCCCGATTCGGCGCCGCACCCACTCATGGAGATGGCCACGCGCCCGTGTGTTCATTAGCATAATCAGACAAACTTAAATACATGCCGGTCGGACGCCGGCTCGCAGACGAGGGAGAGCGACGATGAGCGATGCCCAGACCCAAGACAACACGACCCGGTCCGAGGCGAGCCCCCCGCGCCCGGCCACCCGACACGCCCTCGTGGGCGGCGCGGCGCTGGGCGCCATGGCGCTGGTGCTCGGGATCTGGGTCGCCCAGGGCGGCGACCCCAAGGCGCTGGTCGGTCTCGACGCGTCGGAGGCGCAGGACGAGACCCCGACCGCCATCGCGGTCGCCGGCCTGCGCGCCCCGTCCCTCCCGCAGGTCGCGCTGTCGACCCCCGCCCCGGTGGCGTCGGCCACGGCGCGGGCCAGATCCCCGGTCGCCGGTACCGGCACCGCTCCCGCCGGCATGGCGATGGCGGCCGCGCCCAACGGCCTGCCGGTCTTCACCGGTCCCCACGGTGTGATCAACCCGCTGACCATGCTGCACGACCCCGCCTACTACCGGCAGTGGGGCCGGGTCGCGGTCACCTACGTCAACCCGTTCGCCTACCAGCAGATCATGAACCAGATGCTGCTGCACTCGATGCGCGCGTGGGGCGTGGCGCCACGGGTGACCGTCGCCGTCGACGCCAAGGCGACACCGCGCGGCTGAGCGCGACGGCGAAAGAGGAACCGAAAACGGACGGGCGGCCAGGTGGCCGCCCGCCCGCCATGGC
This sequence comes from Gammaproteobacteria bacterium, assembly GCA_041602955.1. GTDB lineage: Bacteria > Pseudomonadota > Gammaproteobacteria > QNFN01 > QNFN01 > QNFN01. The sequence goes on from JBFIFF010000013.1 coordinate 4,976, forward strand.
CTGCAGGGGAAGCGCGAGGTCAGTCGAACGCGTGGCCCGGCTTGAGCCCCGTCGCACGCAGGATCAGCGCCATCGGACAGAAGCGGGTGAAGGCCGACTGGAACATCACCACGCCCACGAAGGCGGTGAAGAGCAGCCACAGCGGCGAGTGGACCTGCGACAGGCCCAGGCTGGCCAGGATGAAGAGGCCGGCAATCGCCAGCACGGCACGGTCGATGTTCATGTCACGCTCCTTGGACGTCAGGGTTCGAAAGTAATTAAGTATCATCAAATATACTTATTTATATCCGGACTGCAACCCCTCCGATGGGAGACGTGCGACGGGCCGCCGTCAGCGCAGCGCCTTCCGTGCCGCCACGCCTGGTCAGGCAGCACCGCGAACGCCAACGCGCCGCATGCAAACCGAAGCCCCCAGGCTCCGGGCCGCGCCCGGATGAGGAAGGAGGCGGGACCCTGGCACCGTGTGCGAGGCGTGGCCGGAGGTCACCCGCCGCGACCGGGGTCCCCGTCGAGCTGGGCCGCGTCGCGCTGCGCCGCGTCGCCGTCGAAGTAGGGCCGCAACGTCGGCCACTGGTTCAGCGAACTGTCGTAGTGCGCCCCGAGACCCAGGGACAGGCCGCCGAGGATGCCGCAGGCCAGGCCGGCCCAGGCATGGCCTCCGGTGGCGGCGTAGAGGCCGAGACCGAGCAGGATGCCGCCGACCCAGTAGAGCCTCGTGCGCAGGCGCCGCAGCTTGGCCAACTCGCGCGGTTCGTCGGCGATGAGCGCGGCCATCGCCCTGAGGATGGCGCGACGGCGTTTCTCTTCGCGGTTCATGGCGAGTTCCCCATCGACACCTGCCTCAAGGTAGCTCAGCCCGCGCGTGCCGGGGCCGACGCCCCGCTACCGTGCGCACCCGGGGTCGGTTACCTTGGCCACGGGATCCGGGCGAGCGGAGCACGATGACCGTCCTGCTGATCGGCGTGGGGTTGCTGGCCTGCATGGTGGGCCTGTTCTGGCTCAAGGGGGTGGTGCGCAAACCCTGGCTGGCGCGGCTCGCCTACAGCGAGTTGGTCGCGCGCCTGACCATCGCCGCGTTTGCGCTGATCCTGGTCGGGCTGGTGGCGACGGTCGGCGAGCTGCTCGATTGATCCGTATGCCCTCACCGCGCACCGCGCCGCGTGAACGCCGCGACGACGGCGAACAGCAGCGTGCCCAGCGCGACCGCCCCCAGGCCGCCGACCGCGACGATCAGCAGGCTCCGTGCGTAGCCCTCGTCGATCAGCGCCGTCCCGGTCAGCTCCTCGATCCCCACCAGGGCCATGAAGACGCCGACGTAGAGCACCACCGGCAGCGAGGCGAACACCGCGAACGCCAGCGTGCCGCCGAGGCGCGAGCGCCGTCCCCGACGCACGTTGCGCAGCTGGCGTGCGAACACCGCCAGCGGCACCAGCAGCACCCCGAGAGCGAGCAGCGGGACCAGGCGCTCCTCCATCCTCAGCGCGCCAGCAGCACGGCACCCGTCATCAGCGCCGCGACCGTGCCCACGACCAGCAATGCCGGCAGCAGCAGGCTCGCCAGCGCGCGCCATGCCGAGAAGCCCTGCACCTGCCCGAGGCACTTGAGGAACACGACGAAGCTCCACACCGCGATCACCGTCTCGACCGCGAGGAAGGCGAGCAGGCCCATCTGCAACCGGGGCGCTGCATCGAGACGCGGGGTGGCCGTGGTGAACAGCTCTCCGCCGAACAGGGCCAGTTCGGGCAGCCACAACAGCATCGACCAGAGGTAGGGCACGTACGACCAGGCGATCGCGGCACGCACCCTCACCCGGTCCGCCTTGCCGCCGAGCAGGCGCCCGGACCAGCCCAGCAGCACGCCGCCGAGGTAGGCGCCGACGATGCCGAGCAGCGGGCCGGCGAGCAGCACCAGCACGAGGATGGTCGGCAGGTCGAAGCGATCGCCGTAGGAGCGCGCGCTGGCGTCGCCGAGCAGCTGGCCGATGCCGGCCACGGCGACCAGCCCCAGGACCCACGCCTCGGGGTCGTCGTCGACGCGCTGCTGGATGGTGGCGCGCGGCCGCGTCCAGATCGCCAGCCAGGGATTGAGCGGACGCTGCGCCGGGTCGTTCATCCATCCTCCGTTCGGATGCACCCATCTCGCTCCGCCGACCGCACGGTGCAAAGCGGCCTCAGAAGTTGATCCGCGACGGGTCCCCGTCGCCGATGAAGCCATAGAGCAGGAACGTGATGTTGGCATAGGCCAGGCTGGCGGCCCACCAGCCGTTGATATCGAGGCCGTGCAGGTCGGCACCGATCACCGAGACGATCCAGAACGGCGGCATCACGAACCCCGTGGTCAGCGCGGCGAGACGCGCCCCCTTGCGCAACCCCTCGCGGCGCACGAAGAAACCCCAGATCGCCGCGAAGACGACGAGGAAGAACGGGGCCCAGAAGGCCGACTTCACGGTCCAGTCGTGGGGCATCGACTTCAACCGCCCGCTGGCCATCGGGTAGTGCACCCCCACGAGGGGGTGGCCCAGCAGCGACGCCAGCACGTCCGCCGCCAGCCAGCCGAAGAAGAGCAGCAGGGCGAGGGCCAGGGCGATGCGCACGACGACCGCTCAGCCCTCGCCCCGGAAGCGCGCGTAGAGCGACGGCAGCGGTTCGCCGATGCGCTCGAAGCGGTCGTCAAGCGCGCCGAGTTCACGCACCAGCGCGTTGTAGGCGTCGAGGGTCGCGGCATGCCGCTCCATCACTGTCCCGGCCTCCTCGAGCAGGCGCGCGGTGGCGTCGGCGCCGACCTCGCGCAGCGCCACGATCGCCTCGTTCACGAACCCAGCGCCCCGGTTGTCGAAGAGCTGCATCAGGCCCCCGTTGGCCACCTCGCCCTCGACCCCGGCGAGCAGTTCGGCGAGCCGGTCCTCGCCCGACGCGGCACGCTCGAGGTAACGCTCGAGCGCCGGGTCGGGCGGGCGCGGCGCCTCCCGCGCCGGCTCGAGCGACACGCCGAGCGCGCAGTTCACCTCCAGGCGCATTCCGGCCCCGGCATCGACCCAGGCGAGCACCCCCCCGGGGTCGCGCACGAAGGCCTGACCGGCCTGGTTGAGCTCGTCCACGGCGGCCGTGGCCGCCGCCTCCGCCGCCAGACGCACCCGCTCCGCGACCCGCTGCTCGATGCCTGCCTTGTCCATATCATCCCTCCGCCTCGGGACGAGCCTAGCGGTCGGGGCCACGTGCCGGCAAACCTCTTGCACCACCGGACGCCCGGTGGCCCAATCCGGGTCATGCCGTTCAATTGCCCCGGGTCCGGCCGATGATCGCGCTGCTGCAGCGGGTGAGTTCGGCAGGCGTCGAGATCGCCGGCACCCCCGTCAGCGCCATCGGTACCGGCTTGCTGGTGCTGCTGGGTGTCGAGCGTGGCGACGGCGATACCGAGGCCGCTCGCCTGGCCGAACGGGTGCTCGGTTACCGCGTGTTCGAGGACGACGCCGGGCGCATGAACCGATCGCTGGTCGACACCGGCGGCGGCCTGCTGGTGGTGCCGCAGTTCACGCTGGCCGCCGACACGCGCAAGGGGACGCGGGCGAGTTTCACGCCGGCCGCGCCACCCGAGGAGGGCGAACGGCTCTACGCGGCGTTCGTCGCCGCAGCACGGGCGCGCCACCCCGACGTCGCGACCGGTCGCTTCGGTGCCGACATGCAGGTGCGCCTGGTCAACGACGGCCCGGTCACCTTCTGGCTGCAGGTGCGCCCGCGATGAGCCGGATGGTGTTCCGCGTCGTCGTGATCGCGCTGCTGCTGACCGGGCTGCTGCTGCTCATGCGCCCGCCCGAGCGATCGGCCGATGGCGAGCGCACGCGGCCGTGGGAGGTTCAGATCGACGGCCAGGGCGGCAGCCGCGCCTTCGGCCTCGAACTCGGCCGCGCCACGCTGGCCGAGGCGGAGCGGCGGCTCGGCGAGACCAAGGTGACGCTGTACCAACGGCCCGACGGCGGCCTGGCACTGGAGGCGTTCCTCGACGACGTCCGCCCGGGCGGCCTGCTCGCAGACTTCGTGCTGGCCCTCGACCTGCCCGGGGCCGACCTCGAAGCGATGTACGCACGCGGCCTGCGCATCGCGCGCGGCACCGGCGGCGTCTCGCGCGTATCGCTCGACCCGGCCGACCTGCCGGCGGTGCGCGCTGCGCCGATCGTCGCCATCGCCTACCTGCCGGCGATCGACCTCGATCCGCAAGCACTGGAGCACCGCTTCGGCCCACCGGATGAGCGCGTCAGCGAGCGGGTCGGGGTGACGCACTGGCTCTATCCTCGGCTCGGCCTCGATGTCATCGTCAACGACGACGGGAAGGAGGTGCTGCAGTACGTGGCACCGCGGGCCTTCGAGAAGCTGGCCGGGCCGTTGCGGAGACTGGACGGGAAGGAGTGAATCGGGGCGGAACCGGTGTTCCTGCTTCACGACCCGAACACAAACAACCCCGTCCCCTTCAGCGGCCAGTGCAGCGACTATAGTTTTCCAGTCAGGCCGCTTCTCCAGCCGTCGTAGTCGCGGCGCCACGCCAGGAGCATGACGATGAAATACATGATCAGCTGGTTCGAACGCCCGCAGGGCTCGCCCATGGAGTACGAAAACGCCCAGAAGCGCATCCTCGAAGTATTCGGGCAGTGGCAGGCGCCGAAGGGATTCAGGATCGAGTTGTTCGTGGTGCGGGTCGGCGAGTGGGGCGGCCACGTACTGGTCGATTGCGACGACCCGCTGGCCGTCCACAAGTTCTGCTCGACCTACCCCGCCTTCACGTTCCAGGCGCATCCGGTCATCCCTGTCGAGGACGCGGTCCGGGTCGAACTCGAGGCGATCGCGTGGCGCGATGGACTGAAGGGCGGCTGAGCCTGTTTGGACGGGTCGGAGTCGATCGTGTCGACTCCGGCCCCTGATGGGCCATCGGCAGAAAAGCCAGACAGAGAGTCCTGTTAGATCATTCCGTCCCTTCCGCTTCGCTTCAGCCTGTCACCCCCCTTCCGATCCCCCACCCGGCCGGCCGTGCCGACCAACGAACAGCCAAACCACGAACCCGCACGCCAACGCGGCCAGTACGTGCTTCAACGCATGGCCACCGACGCCGTTGGTCAATTCGAACAGCGTCGAATCGGTCATCTCGGCACCCTTCGCGATCAGGTAGCTCCCCAGCGCCAGGCCAAGGTACCGGACCCGGAAGGTCCGCAAACCACACCATGCGACCAGCGCCGGTACCATCAGCAACGGCAGGAACTGCACCAGCCCGTACGCACGCAGGTCCCCGACCCCGGCCTGCTCGGTCACACGCCAGTAGAGCGCCGCGACCACGCCGACCGCGACCAGCGGCCACAGCGCGCGCCTACCGAACTTCTCGCCCAGCGTGTCACCGAGCAGCGCGGCGGTGAAGGCCATGAAGCCCACCGTCATCGGCAGACGGTCCCAGAAGAGCGTCGCGTTGTCCGGCGCGAGGTGGTATCCGGCCGAGCCGGGCCCGACCAGCAGCACGGCGGTGCAGAAGAGCCACTCGGCCGTCTCGTATCGAACGCCGCGCCGGGCGTCGCGCGCGAGCCGCACGAGGCCGGCCCCGCCGACGACACTGAACGCGAGGCTGGTCGCGACATTCCAGAAGTTCGGCACGCCGAACAGCGCGCGGGTGTCGGCGAAGCGGTGGTAGGCCGGGTCCTGCGGGATCGGCGGGACGAGAAGGAAGGTCGCTGCGACGACGACGCCGGTGACGGCCAACAGGATCGTGCCGGCTTTTCGTTGCGCGGGGCGGGCCGTGCCACTCACGATCTCGCCCCGGTATGCTGGCTCGGGTGTCGCATCACCGTCACTTCAGCGATGAATTAAACCCGACCCCTCCAGCGACGTTACGTGACCGAAGGGGTGGCTCAAGCTGCCGTCAGCTTCTCGACGTGCAGTTTGCCGGCATTCCGCTCGGCCACCCAGAGGTCGTACTGCATCTGCTGGTTCAGCCAGCTCTCCGCCGATGTGCCGAACGCCTTCGCGAGGCGCAGCGCCATCTCCGGGCTGATGCCCGCCCGGCCGTTGAGGATGGCCGACAGTGTCTTGCGGCTTACGCCAAGCGCCTCCGCTGCGCGTGTCACGCTCAGATCCAACGGCTCGAGACAGAGTTCCCTCAGGACCTCTCCAGGATGGGGTGGATTGTGCATTCGCATGACCCTTCCCTCAGTGGTAATCCTCGTAGTCGACGTCGACGGCATCGGTGCCGTCGAACCGGAAAGTGATCCGCCAGTTCCCACTCACGCGTACGGCCCAGGTACCGCGACGCTTGCCCTTGAGCTCGTGGAGGTGCAGCCCGGGCAGATCCATGTCCTGCGCTGACTGCGAAGCGTTCAACCGACCGAGGATCAGGCGTAATCGTTTCGCTTGCGCGGCCTGGATTCCGGCCCGTGATCCTCGCGAAAAGAATCGCTCGATACCACGATGGCCGAATCGCTTGATCAAGGCAAAATGTAACCTGTTACGTTACAGGTTGCAATGAGGCATGGCGGCAGGAAATCTCGCCGGTCGACCATCCGAGCACGCATGCACTTCCTATTACCACGATCGCATCGAGCGGTCTGTGGTCAGTATCCGACGGGCCTGTAGGACTTCACCCGGCCTGGCGCCTTGATTTGGCCCACCTGTGTGGCCGAGGCGCACTGTCAGAGGGGCTGTAGGAGGGCCTCAGAGCGCCGGCTCGGCGTCGGCCCCCGGGTCGTGGTAGGGGACGCTGAGCTCGTGCACCGCGTCGATGAAGGCGCCGGCGTGAGCCGGGTCGACGTGCTGGTGGATGCCGTGACCGAGGTTGAACACGTGCCCCTCGCCCGGACCGAAGGACTCGAGGATGGCCGCGACCTCCTGGCGAATCCGCTCGGGCGGCGCGTAGAGCACGCTCGGATCCATGTTGCCCTGCAGGGCCACGCGGTCGCCGACACGGGCGCGGGCGTCGCCGAGGTTCACCGTCCAGTCGACGCCGAGGGCGTCGCAACCGGTGTCGGCCATCGCCTCGAGCCAGGCGCCGCCGCCCTTGGTGAAGAGGATCACCGGCACCTTGCGCCCCTCCGCTTCACGGGTGAGGCCATCGACGATGCGCTGCATGTAGTCGAGCGAGAAGGCCCGGTAGTCGCGCGGGGTCAGCACGCCGCCCCAGGTGTCGAACACCATCAGCGCCTGGGCACCGGCGGCGACCTGGGCGTTGAGGTAGGCGGTGACCGCGTCGGCGGTGGTCGCGAGCAGCCGGTGCATCAGCTCGGGCGCGCCGTACATCATGCCTTTGACGTGGGCGTATTCCTTGGTCGAGCTGCCCTCGACCATGTAGGTCGCCAGCGTCCACGGGCTGCCGGAGAAGCCGATCAGCGGCACGCGGCCGGCCAGCGCGCCGCGGATGGTGCGCACCGCGTCCATGACGTAGCGGAGTTCGCCCTCGGGGTCGGGCACGCCGAGGGCGCGCACCGCCGCGGCATCGCGCACCGGGCGCGCGAAGCGGGGCCCCTCGCCGGCCTCGAACGACAGGCCGAGCCCCATGGCGTCGGGAATGGTCAGGATGTCGGAGAAGAGGATCGCGGCGTCGAGCGGGTAGCGCTCGAGCGGCTGCAGGGTCACCTCGCAGGCCAGCTCCGGGTTCTGGCACAGCGCCATGAAGTCGCCGGCCTTGGCCCGCGTCGCGCGGTACTCCGGAAGGTAGCGTCCGGCCTGGCGCATCATCCAGACCGGGGTGACGTCCACCGGCTGGCGCAGCAGGGCGCGCAGGAAGCGGTCGTTGTGCAGTTCGGCCATCGGCCTCTCCCTGTCGTGGCCGGGTGGCCGATCAGACTTCTAGATAGTCGAGGATCCCCTCGGCCGCCTGGCGCCCCTCCCAGATGGCGGTGACGACGAGGTCGGAGCCGCGCACCATGTCACCGCCGGCGAACACCCTGGGGTTGTTGGTCTGGTATGGAAAGGCACCGCTGGCGGGTGCGCTGACGCGGCCGCCGTCGTCGGTGTCGATGCCGTACTTGGTGAACCACGGCGCCGGGCTCGGGCGGAAGCCGAAGGCGACGATGACGCGGTCGCAGGGGATGATCTCCTCGCTGCCGGCGACCACCACCGGGCTGCGGCGGCCACGCGCGTCGGGCTCACCAAGCTCGGTGGTGACCACCTTGACCCCCTCGACGCTGATGTCGCCGACGATCTCGACCGGCTGGCGGTTCCACAGGAAGCGCACGCCCTCCTCCTTGGCGTTGGCCACCTCGCGGCGGCTGCCGGGCATGTTGCGCTCGTCGCGGCGGTAGGCGCAGGTGACCGACGCCGCGCCCTGGCGGACGGAGGTGCGGTTGCAGTCCATCGCCGTGTCGCCGCCGCCGAGCACCACCACCCGCTGGCCCTCCATGTTGACCCAGCGCTCGCCCTTGCCCAGCAGGCCGAGGTTGCGCCGCGCGTTGGAGACCAGGAACGGCAGCGCCTCGTAGACGCCGGGCAGGTCCTCGCCCGGGAAGCCGCCCTTCATGGAGGTGTAGGTGCCCATGCCGAGGAACACCGCGTCGTAGTCGTCGAGCAGCTGCTGGAACGGCACGTCGGTGCCGACCTCGGTGTCGAGGAAGAAGCGGATGCCCATCTCCTCGAGCACCTGGCGGCGGCGCCTGACCACCTCCTTCTCGAGCTTGAATTCGGGGATGCCGAAGGTCAGCAGGCCGCCGATCTCCGGGTAGCGGTCGTAGACGTGCACCTTGACGCCGTTGCGCGTGAGCACGTCGGCGCAGCCGATGCCCGCCGGACCGGCGCCGACCACCGCGACCTTGCGATCGACCGGACGTACCTCCGAGAGGTCGGGCTTCCAGCCCTGCGCCAGCGCGGTGTCGGTGATGTACTTCTCGACCGCGCCGATGGTCACCGCGCCGAAGCCGTCGTTGAGCGTGCACGCGCCCTCGCAGAGGCGGTCCTGCGGGCAGACGCGGCCGCAGATCTCGGGCAGCGAGTTGGTGCGGTGGGCAAGCTCCGCGGCCTGCACCAGGTTGCCCTCGGCGACCAGCTTGAGCCAGTTCGGGATGTAGTTGTGCACCGGGCACTTCCACTCGCAGTACGGGTTGCCGCAGGCGAGACAGCGCTCGGACTGGGCCGCCGCCACCTGGGCGTCGAACTGACCGTAGATCTCGCAGAAGCGCCGGATGCGCTCGTCGACCGGCATCTTGTCCGGGTCCTGGCGCGGCACCTCGACGAACTGGAAGACGTTGCTTGCCATGGTTCTCGTTCCGTCGGCCGTCAGGCGGCCTTGAGCAGGGAGTCGACCAGTTCCTCGAGGCTGGTCGCCTTCGGCTTGACCAGCCAGAACTTGCCGATCATGTCGGCGAAGTTGTCGAGGATCTCCTGCCCCCAGGCGCTGCCGGTCGCGGCGACGTACTCCTCGATCGTCCCCTCGAGGTAGTTGCGGTGCTCCTCCATCGCCTCGGTGCGGATGCGGTAGATGTCGATCAGCTCGTGATTGTAGAAGTCGACGAAGCGGTTGCGCTGGTCGAGCACGTAGGCGAAGCCACCGGTCATGCCGGCGCCGAAGTTGAGCCCGGTGTCGCCGAGCACCACGACCACGCCGCCGGTCATGTACTCGCAGCCGTGGTCGCCCACCCCCTCGACCACCGCATGGGCGCCGGAGTTGCGTACCGCGAAGCGCTCGCCGGCGAGGCCCGCGGCGTAGAGCACGCCACCGGTTGCGCCGTAGAGGCAGGTGTTGCCGATGATGACGTTGTCGTGGCTGGCGAAGGTCGCCGCCGGGTCCGGGCGCACGACGATCTGCCCACCGGCCATGCCCTTGCCGACGTAGTCGTTGGCGTCCCCCTCGAGGTGGAGGTTCAAGCCGCCTGCGTTCCACACGCCGAAGCTCTGCCCGGCATGGCCGCGCAGGCGCACGGTCAGCGGCGCGCCCTCCATGCCGTGGTTGCCCCAGCGGCGCGCGATCTCGCCCGAGATGCGGGCACCGATGGAGCGGTTGAAGTTGCGGATCTCGAACGCGAACTCGCCGCCGGATTTGGCCTCGATCGCCGGCAGCATCTCGGCCACCATGCGCTCGGCCAGCTCGCCCTCGTCGAACGGCACGTTGCGCGGCGTGGTGCACAGGTGCGAGGCGGTCTCGAGGGCGTTGCCCTTGGCCAGGATCGGCGCCAGGTCGAGGTGGCGCTGCTTGTCGGTGGTGCCGGGCAGGGCGCGCAGCAGTTCGGTGCG
>JBFIFF010000014.1:0-14017 GCA_041602955.1 Gammaproteobacteria bacterium
AGAGGCGGCGCCGCGACCTCCGCCGGCACCTGGTCCGGGGCGCCTCCCACCGTCAGCGCTCTGGGCAGGCCTGCCGCACCCTGCGCCGGCGCGAGACCGGCGTGACCGAGCGCCACGGCACACACCGTGCTGGCCAATGCGTAACCGAACGCGCGCCCCGACCGGGCGGCGCGCGAGCGCGTGTGAAGCACCCTGCCGGGCTGTCTTCCCGTGTATCGCTTCTGTTGTGTGTCCATGGCTCAGACCTGGATGGTGTAGCCGCTGATGGCGAACGCGCAGAAGCCGGTGCCGGTGCCGTTGTCGCGGATGACGCCGCCGTTGACGCTGGAGAAGCCGAGGATGCCGGCGTCGGAGTACATCCGCGACGAGATGCCACCGACGAAGGTCCGGCCGGCAAAGGGGTCGGCGCCCTGGAACTGCACCGGGACGCTGAACACGTGGCCGGTGCTCGAGCTGGGACCGGTTCGCTGGGTGACGGTCAGGTCGACTCGGACGATGTTGCCGCTGGCCGTCGCGCAGCGCACAGACACCTGCTCGATGACCAGGCGCTGGTTCTCCGCGATGGTCGCGATCGGCGAGTTGAGCACGCCGGAGAACCCGGTGGGTATGTTGATGGTGGCGCTCACCCGGAACGGCGTTCGCGCCGGGTTCTCGACGTCGCGGACGGGCGTCGAGAACTGCGCCATGGCCGGCACGGCCATCATCGCCAGCATCAGCGCAACCGCATTGACTATCACCAGACGATAGAAAGTGACCATGGGAAGCCTCCCTCTCGATTGACAGAGACGGGCGCCGGTCAACAGGCACCGGCGCTGACACGACGGCGCCGACATCGGCCCGTCAAGCGTTGGTTGCCAGTCCTCCTCGGCGGCGACGCCGCGCGCGTGGAGCGGCGCCGAGCAGCGCGAGCAGCGCGAGGGCCGTCGCCGCCAGCGTCTCGCCCGCCGGCTCGGGCACCGGCGTGACGATGACCCCGGGCACGAGCGCGAGAGCACTGTTGCCGAAGCCGACGCCGATGGCCCCGACCACGTCGAAGGCACCCGCGCCGGCGAGCGTGAAGGTGTTCAGCGTGGAGGCGAACGAGGCGTCGTTGCTCACCGCGTAGAAGACGTCACCCAGCGCGTTGTAGGCGAGCCCGCCGTTGAACGCCAGCGAGCCGTCGCCGAGGCTGAACAGCGGGGCGACCGTCGGCGTCGGCCCGAGCGTGATGGCGTTCAGCACCCGCGGCACGCCGAGGACGTCCGTCGAGATGGCGTACAGCTTGCCGTCGTCAGCGTTGTAGGTGAGGCCGCCGACGAAGCCGAATCCGATGTCGGCGACGAACTCGACGCTGGAGATGCCGCCCGCCGCGGGAACCCGGTGCAGGCTGGACGCACCGAGGAAGTTGCTCGCAACGACGTAGAACGCGTCCTCGCCCGCGTGCCAGGCGAGTCCGCCGGCGAAGCCGGCGCCGAGCGGCAGCACGCTCGCGAGACCGCTGCCGCCGGTTGCCACGCTGTACAGCGTGGAATTGAACAGGGCGTCGTTGCCTACCGCGAAGAGCCGGTCGTCCGCCGGCGTCGACCCGGGGCGGAAGGCGAGCCCGCCGTTGAAGCCCACGCTGCCGTCACCGAGGTTGGTTCCGGCACCCACCGCCGCGCCGGTCGTGAGCGGCGTGAGCGCCCTCGGCACCGGGAAGAACGAGGCCGGGTCGTCCGGTCCTACCGTGAACAGGGCGGCGGCCACGGAATCCCCCGGCAGCGCTAGCGCGAACAGCAGCGCAGCCGCCGACAGGCCGGTGCGCCACGCCACCGGCACGCCGCGTGATGCCACGCGGCCAACGCACGATCGAGGACGGTTCATCATGATGCCCCGCAGTGCGAGACGCGCCCCGCGCCCCGGCGCACCGGCCGCGAGACGAGGGTCGGTCGTCGTCGGAGCACGGTGGCCGGCGGTCCCTGCCGTCGCCCGGCCTCGAGCTCGACCGCTGGCGTTGGCGCAAATGGACAATGCAGTTTCCGTGCCCGCGGCGAAACGGGGATTCCGATCAATGGGTTGCAAAATGGCGCGGCGCGAGATTCCCGGAAACTGTAAAGATTTTCGACAGGCCCTTCGGCGCGACGACCGGCACGCGGAGGAGGCCGAGCCGATAGAAATCCGAAGCCCAGGATCCTCCGCGAGCCGCGCTATCGCGAGCGGGATGCAGTGAGTGTCGAGGGCGAGGCCATCGGACATGGCGATCGGCGTTGACGTCGACGGACGTCGCGGCGGGGTGAGAGCTGACGCCGCACCGGCAAGTGGGCTGAGAGGTCCCGGGGCCGGGCGAACGCCTCCCTGGCGCGGGTCGCGCGCCATCGCCGCCTCGTCGTGCCGCCCCGACGCGCGCACCGGTGAGCGCGGGCACCGAGCCGGGAGCGAGGCTCACCCGCGCGCAGATGACGTGGGCGCAACGTCTGCTGCCCGAGTCTTCGACATCGACATCAGCCGCGGCCCGCGTCGCGACTTCACGCTCCGCCGAGAACACCTCGGAAACCACTGTCCGGCACGGTTGCGACGCGCAGCGCGTCGCCGCCGTAGCGCTCGATCAGCGACAAACGGCGGTAAGGTGAAGGACTGCACGGGTCACTGACCCCCCCGTGCAGGAGGGTTGCAATGAGCGCGAGTGCGACCGATAGCGTGGCGCCGCGTCGCGGCACCACCGTACTCAAGCATCTGACCGGCCCCGCCCGCGGAACGGCCACGTGGCTCAGCGACACCGCGGTCGAAATCTCGCTGAGCGACGGCCGGCGGTTGGTGCTGTCAGAGCCCGGCGCGAAGCGCAGTGGGCGCAATCCGATCGCACGCCTGCATCGCGACAGTGAGACCTATGAGATCGAGGCCGTCGAGGCCTTTCCAATATGGGTCAACGGTCAGCGCATTGCGGCGAAGCGCTTGCAGCATCGGGACCTGATCGAGTTCGGCGACACCGGGCCGCTTTCTCGCTTCGAGATCTACGGTGACGGCAGCCCGGTCCGGAAATCGATTGGGGATATCTTGAGCGACTGCGTCGACTACGTGCGCGTGAGTCGAAAACCCCCGTTGGCACGGATCGCCTGCGCGGTGCGCGACGTGCTCCGGGGCGTCGCGCAGCAAACGAGCAAGCTGTTCCGACTTTCGGTGGTGACCGCGCTGGTCGTTCTTGCCGCGCTCGTCATCCATCAGAACCGCTCCAGCATTCGTCTGCAGGAACAGCTCGAGAGCGACGCGGCGAGATTGAAAAGCGTCGAAATCGCACTTTCACGCGCGCGAGACGAAGCACTTCGACCAAAGGATCTCCACGCTGTGCGTGAGGAGCTCAGCCAGCGGCTGTCGGTGGCGACGGAACGCCTGACCGAGCTCGAGGCTCGCTCCGGGGCCGGTGCGCGGGTGATCGCTTCCGCCGCGCCGTCAATCGTTTTTTTGCAGGGTGCCTATGGTCTCAAGGACGTGGCATCGAATCGGATGCTGCGCCAGGTGGTGGACGACGAGGGTCGCCCGTTCATGATGACGCTGGAAGGCGACGGGCCGGTTGTTGAACTTCAGCACACCGGCACCGCCTTCGTGGTGAACGAGGACGGCGCGATGGTAACCAATCGCCATGTCGCGCTGCCTTGGGAAGATGACGAGCGACTTCCTGCACTGCTAGGCAGTGCTCTGCAGCCGGTGCTCATCAGGTTCATCGGCTTCTTGCCCGGTATCAAGGAATCGTTCGACGTGGCGTTGTTGCAGGCCAGCGATGACGCCGACCTCGCCATTCTTGTCAGCAAGGCGATTGCAGGTCGTACCGTGCCGCTCACGCTGGCGCAATCGCGTCCTGAGCCGGGCAACGAGGTAATCGTCATGGGCTATCCCACCGGGCTGCGGGCGATGCTTGCACAAACCGGTACTGCCTTCATCGATGCGCTGGAGGAAAAGAATCAGCTCGACTTCTGGCTGGTGGCCGCGAAGCTCTCCGAGGCCGAGTACATCCGGCCACTCGCCAGCCGGGGTATCGTCGGACAGGTGAGCGCCGCAGCGGTTGTCTATGACGCCGACACGACCCACGGGGGCAGCGGTGGTCCGGTATTGGACCTGACCGGCAAGGTCGTCGCCGTCAACACTGCGATCATTCCGGAGTATGGAGGCTCGAACCTCGGCATTCCCGCAGACCTGGTCAAACAGCTGCTTCAAGAGGCAGGCGTGATCGATCGCAAAGAGGACGAGTCGGCAACCCGCGGGCCGGGTGTCCCCGGCACAGGCTAGCGCCCCCCGAAGCGACGCGAGAGGCGGCAGGCGCAGGGACCAGCACGGCGCGGTAAGACTCGAGCGGGTGCCGACCTACGCGCCAGAGCCCAACCCGCTCGAGTGCATCTGATAGAATCTCGAGCGCCATGAGGTTGCTGCTTCTGTCCGCAAGACTTCGCTGAGCTCACCACGTTCGCGCGTCGTGCAGTGGCATTGAAGCAACGCCGCTCCAAACTGGTCGCTGCCTCTTGGATCCAGACAGAGCTGGCGTCATGATCGTTCACTATTCACGTAAGGCTCGATAGGTCCACCGAGCTGTGAAGAGCTGTCGGTCTCTGAACCCGGTCTTGCGTATGAGGAGAGGACGAGGATGAGCAAGGTCGCTCTAGGTGCTGCGGACATACGCATCCTCTGCGCGGTGCAGAAGCACGGCCGGCTGAGCAAGACCAAGCTGGCCGAGCAGGTCGACCTCTCCCCGACACCGTGCTGGACCCGCCTCACCCGCCTCGAGAAGGCCGGTCTCATCCGTGGATACCACGCGGACATCGCGCTCGGCCGGATCGCGGACGTCTCCAGGGTCGTAGTGACCGTCTCTCTCGGCCAGCATCGCAAATCGGACTTCGAGCGCTTCGAGCGTCACATCGAAAAACGCGACGAGATCGTCGAGTGCATCGCGACCGGCGGCGGCATGGACTACGTCATGACGGTGGTGACGGCCGGCCTGCCCGCCTTCCAGGACCTGATGGAAGAGCTGATGGCGGCAGACCTCAAGATCGACCGCTACATGACCTATATCGCGACGAGAGAGGTCAAGTCGATTCGACCCAACCTCGCCCGTCTGCTCGACGATCCGCGCAGGTGAGCCAGCCGGCGCGAGGCCGCCGCGAAGGACCGGATGGTCCGCCCGCCCCGCCAATCCCGGTCCGATCGGTCTGATTCGTCGAGATTTTCAGGCCACTTTCGTCTGCGACCGGCGATAGACTGCGCCGCCTCGATGAGATCACGCGGTCCGATGAGTGGACCGCCGGGAAGAGGCGACCAGCATGTCGGCTGCAGACGATTTCGGGTTCGGGACGCAAATCCGGAAGTCACCGTACTTCGACGCCACCGTCCGCTGGGGGGCGACCGGGTTCTCCGTCTACAACCACATGTACATCCCACGCGATTTCGGCGATCCGGTCCAGAACTTCTGGAACCTGGTCAACGACGCGATCCTGTGCGACGTGGCCGTCGAGCGGCAGGTCGAGGTCACCGGCCCGGACGCGGCACGGTTCGCCCAGCTGATGACCCCGCGGGACCTGTCCGCCATGAAGGTGGGGCAGTGCAAGTACGTGCTCGTCACCAATGCCGACGGCGGCATCGTCAACGACCCCATCCTGCTCCGGCTGGGCGAGAGCCGCTTCTGGTTCTCCCTGGCCGACAGCGATGTCCTGCTCTGGGCGCAGGGCGTCGCGGTGAACTCGGGGCTGGACGTGACCTTGCGCGAGCCGGACGTCTCACCGCTTCAGCTCCAGGGGCCGAAGTCGCGCGAGATCATGTGCGAGCTGTTCGGCGACGGCATCCTGGATCTCCGCTACTTCTGGCTGCGCGAGCTGGAGCTGGACGGAATTCCGCTCGTCGTGTCGCGAACCGGGTGGTCGAGCGAGGTGGGCTACGAGCTCTACCTGCAGGACGGCTCGCGTGGCGACGATCTGTGGGAGGCGATCATGGCAGCGGGCGGGCCCCTCGGGCTGAAGCCCGGTCACACCTCCTCGATCCGGCGGATCGAGGGCGCGATGCTCTCGTATCACGCCGACATGGACCTCGACACCAATCCCTACGAGCTCGGCATGGGCCGCCTGGTGAACCCGGACATGGATGCGGAGTTCATCGGCAAGGCGGCGCTGCGGCGCATCCGGGAGACCGGCGTGACCCGCAAGCTCGTCGGACTGCGCATCGACTGCGAGCCGCTTTCGGGCCCCAACGCGCGCTTCTGGCCCATCAGCGACGACGGTGAGCGGGTCGGACGGGTGACCTCCGCGGTTCACTCTCCCCGCCTGGACCAGAACATCGCGCTGGCAATGGTGTCGGCGGATCGGTCGGATATCGGCACGACGCTGTGCGTATCCACCCCCTGGGGCCCGGCGCCGGCGACGGTCGTTCCGAAGCCGTTCTTCGACCCTCAGAAGAAGATCTCGGCCGCCGCCTGACTCCCCCACCCCAGACTCGACGACGATCTGAAGACGAGCTGACCACCATGTCCGAGCTTTCCGTCACCTTGCGCTGGCAGCGCTCCGAGCCGGCGCTTCGCCCCGGCGAGTTCTCGAGTGCGCACACCGTGCGCTACAACGAGGGAACGGAGGTGGCGGTCGATGCCGCGCCGGACTGGGGCGGCGATGCGGCGAAGACCAACCCCGAGCAGGCGCTCGCGGCCGCGGTGTCGTCGTGCCACATGATGACCTTCCTGGCCCTGGCCGCGAAGGCGGCCTGGCCGGTCGCGAGCTTCGAGGACCGCGCGGTCGCCCACCTGGGCAAGGGCTCGAAGGGGCGCACGGCGGTGACGCGCATCGACCTGCATCCGATCGTTCGCTTCAGCGGCGGCTTCTCCGTCGACGCGGCGGCGCTCGAGAAGATGCACCATCGCGCCCACCGCTACTGCTTCATCGCGAACTCGCTGGCCGACAGCGTGGAGATCCGCATCGGCGAGAGCGAAGGGGCCTAGACTCGGGTCCGATGGCGCGATCGCCACGCGGACCGACATCCTCTACGCATCGAACGTGATGGTCGAGAACATGCTCGCGCAGGACGCCGGGGAAGGCATCGGCGCGTTCGCCGAGAAGCGCGCCCCGCCGCCGACGCGACACTGACCCCATCCGCGGCTCGCGCCGGTTGCGGGGCCACGCTCCCCGTTCGAGACTGGTCGCGAGGGCGACCGCAGGACGGACATGACCGAGGCCGACGACATCGTGATCGGGGCCGGCTCGGCCGGCTGCGTGGGCGGCAACCGGGCCGACGACGACACGTGGGCGCACAGGGGCTGCCCTGAGCTGGAGCTACGACGCGGTCTTTTTTTCCGCCGCTCGGAGTCCTACGGTGGAAGGCGCTTCGCTCGCTGGTCACGGGCCGCGGCGCCCTCACCACCGGTATCATCAACACGCCCAGCAGCAAGATCGGCGAGAAGGGAGCGGCGATGAACCTGGAGGACGCACGATGAGCCGCTCGCAGGCCGGCACGTACCGGCGCCTGGCGGTGGTGACCGGCGACCACCAGGCATCCGATCCCACCAAGCTGGGGGCGACCTACCTGCCGGAAGACCTGGCGGTCCACCGCGCCATGGTGGAGGCGCTGGAGGGGCTCGGCCGGTTCGAGCTCGCCGTGTTCAACGATCACCGCGACCTACTCGCGCGGCTGCTGGAGTTCGCCCCGGACCTGGTGCTCAACTTCTGCGACACCGGCATCGGCAACGTGCCCACCCGCGAGCTCAACCTCCCCGCCTGGCTCGAGCTCCACGACATCCCCTACACCGGCGCCACGCCGCAGGCGATGATCCTGTGCTTCGACAAGCAGGTGGTGCGCCTGGTGGCGCAGTCCCTGGGGGTGCCGGTGCCGCGGGAGGAGTTCCTGCCGTCGGCCGACGCGAAGACGCTGCCGGAGCTCTACCCGGCGCTGCTCAAGCCCAACGCGGCAGACGGCAGCGTGGGGATCACCAAGGACGCGGTGGTGCACGACGAGGGCGAGGCGCGGCGCTATCTGGCCTTCCTCCAGCGGGAGCTCCCGGGCCGGGCGGTGCTCTGGCAGGAGTACCTTCCGGGACCGGAGTACGGCCTCGGTCTCATTGGCAATCCTGCGAGCGGACTGCGCGCGCTGCCGCCGCTGGAGGTGGACTTCTCCGCCCTGCCCCGCGGCTGCAACCCGATCCTGTCATTCGAGTCCAAGGCCGACCCGTCGTCTCCGTACTGGAGCGACATCCGCTTCCACGAGGCGCGCATGGCGGGCGAGGTGCGCGAGCGTCTGGAGGGCTGGGCGCGGATCCTGTTCCAGCGCTTCGGGCTGCAGGACTACGGCCGCTTCGACTTCCGCTGCGCGGCCCACGGCGATCCGGTGCTCATGGAGGTCAACCCGAATCCGGCGTGGGCCAACGACGCGAAGCTCGCGATCATGGCGGGATTCGCCGGCATGACCTATCCGCAGATGCTCGAGGCCGTCATCGATGCCGCCGTGCAGCGGGTGAGCGCGCAGCGCGGCGGGCGCTGAGCCGCCCGGCGCGGGCCCGCGCCGGGCGGCCTTTCGGGGGTCGGCGGCAGCGGGACGGCGCCGCGAGCGCTATCGCGAGCGCACGAAGTAGCGGCCGACGAGATTCGCGTCGTCGAAGTGGCGCACCCCCACGAAGGCCGTCGCGTGCCGCCCCCACTGGCGCATGGCGCCGGCGGAAGGGACGCCCATGGGCCACAGGAAGAATCGCTCCGAGCGCGCGCTCTCCGGGACCAGACCGTCCGCCGCGAAGAGGCTGCGGCGCCCGCCGTCGGTCGTCGGCAGGGAGCGCAGCGCGTCGTAGTCCTCCATCGCGTAGTCCTCCACTGCGCGGGCCACGCCGCGCGACGGGCCCGGGTCGCGGTACGCGCGCAGCAGGTGGTGGGTGCGCGACGCGAGGCGCAGCACCAGGCCGCCGCCGCCGTCGGGCACCTGCTGCACCACCAGCGGCGGCTCTTCGTAGCGGCGCGCGGGCGCGGCCCGCGCGAGGCGCGGTGTGGACAGGAACAGGTGGTAGCAGCCGCAGTTGTGCATCACGTCGTAGAGCAGCGGCCGGCCGTCGCGATCCAGGGTGACGCGCCAGGTGAGGCCGTCGAGCCGTCCGGCGAAGGGGTCGCCGACGAAGGCCGGGGGCCGCGACGGGAACCACACCACGTAGCTGAGCTGCAGCAGCGCCTCGCCCTCGAACCACGTGTGCGAATGGTGCTGGTAGACCACCGGCGCCGTCACGTCCACCGACGGCCCGCGCGCGGTCCAGCGAGGCGTTCCGATGCGGTCGTCGTCGCCGACGACGTCGATCTCCCATTCCGGTGCGTGGGCCGCGAACAGCGCAGCCAGGGTTTCGTCGTCGGGGCGCGTCATACCGAGGGCGTCCCGTGGCCAGCCGGCGCCCGGCGCGGCCGGCGACGCTGCGGAGACCAGAGCCGGTGCGTAGCGCTGCAGGCGGCCGCGCACGGGCAATTCCTGCAGCGGGGTCGCGAACGTGTCCCGGAAATCAGCGTGCAGGCGATCCACCCCGGCCAGCACCGGCACCGAGGTGATCGGATAGAGGCCGAGCACCCGGGCGACGGGGATGTAGCTGTCCGGAACCGTGGCGACTCGACGCACCCGCGCGAGGCGCCCGCTGTCGGCGAGCACCCCCTGCACCTGACGCGCCCCGCAGCGCTCGCTGACCGCGGCCGGGTCGCCGCCGGCCGCCGCCGCCAGGGCCGTGCGCGCCGGCGCGGGGAGGTTGGCAAGCTCGATCCCGTGGGCCTCCCGGTCCAGCGCCCGCAGCGCCTGCACCCAGGCCGCCGCGCCGGGGGCGCCCTCACCGGCCGCCGGGTGCGCCGCCAGGAAGCGGTCGACGCGCAGGTACGAAAACCCCGGCACCCGCGCGTGCTGGGCGTCCACGACGCCGGCCTCGGTCACCGCCCGGTCCCAGGCGGCGGCGTGCTCGACGCAGGGCTGCGCGCTGTGGGCAGGGGCGTCGAAAGGCGCCGGGGTGCTCGCGCAGCCGGCCAGGACGGCGGCGGCCAGCAGGCAGGCAAGCCGCTCGAAGGATGTCGAAGTTCTGTAGAGGAGTCGCACGCTTTTTACGGCCAGCCCCGAGGCCTTCGTGACATACGACGATGCGACCGAAGCATATCGGCCTTCCAGACAGCCGGCTACCGTATCAGCAATGTCTAATAAATATCAAAACTGCACATTGACATGATCTCGCCACCAAGAGCAGGCAGACCATGCGCCTCGACGCCGCCGGCAACCTTCACCCGCGCCTCGAGGACGGAGGCGACGCGCTGAGCGGCGGAACCATCCGCTACCGCATCGAGGATGGGCCCGGGCGCCGCACGCCGGTGCAGGTCAGCGCCGACATCGTGCCCGCCACCGACCCGCCGCCGCTGGTGGGGCCGGCGGTGATGCGCCACCTGCTGGCCGAGTACGTGCGGGAGTGGGCGCAGGGTATCGACCGGCTCGCGCAGGCGTCCGACATCCGGTTTCGGGTCGCGCTGGGATCCACGTCGAGCATCTGACGGGCCCGCCCCCGGCGCTTCGGCCTCACCGGGGGCCCGCGGAGGCGGTAGCCTGTCGCGCCTCCGCGGGTGCGGGCCACGAGGTGCCGCCATGCACATCAAGCGCGACAGCCTGACCCGCGCCGCCGAGGCCGGGGTCGTCACGCCGGCGCAGGCCGATGCGCTGTGGGCCTTCCTCGCCGCCGACACCGCGCACGCGCCGTCGTTCCGCCCGGCGCACATCCTGTACTACCTCGGCGGGCTCATCGCGATGAGCGCGCTGGCCTTCTTCGTCACGCTGGCCTGGGACCGCTGGGCCGGCTGGCCGATGCTGGCGCTCGCGGTCGCCTTCGCGGTGCTCGGGCTCTCGCTCACCCACTTATTCCTCGAGCGCAAGCGCCTGGCCATCCCGGCCGGGATCATGATCACCTTCACCGTCGCGCTCACCCCGCTCGCGGTGTACTCGCTGCAGCACGCGCTGGGCTTCTGGGAGGGCGACGAGCGCGCGCGCGACTTCCACCGCCTCGTCGACTGGCGCTGGATCCTCATGGAGCTCGCGACCCTCGCCGCCGGCGCGGTCGCACTCTGGCGCTACCGCTTCCCGTTCCTGCTGTTCCCGGTCTCGGTGGTGCTGTGGTACCTGCAGATGGACCTGGTGCCGTTCCTCTTCAATGACCTGGACGAAACCTGGGAGCTGCGCAAGCTGACGTCGATGTACTTCGGCCTGCTGATGACCCTGGTCGCGTTCTGGGTGGACGTGCGCTCCGGACGCCGGCGCGATTACGCGTTCTGGCTGTACCTGTTCGGCGTGCTCACCTTCTGGTGCGGGCTCACCTCGATGGAGAGCGACAGCGAGCTGTCGAAGTTCCTGTACTTCCTGATCAACGTCGCGCTGCTGGCCGTCGGTACGCTGCTGTCGCGGCGCGTGTTCGCGGTGTTCGCCGCGCTCGGCATGCTCGGCTACTTCGGCCACCTGGCGGAGAAGGTGTTCGCCGACAGCCTGCTGTTCCCGGTGGCGCTGGCGGCCTTCGGCCTGGCCATTGTGTTGCTCGGTGTCAAGTGGCAGCGCCACGAGGCGGCGCTCAACGCGCGCATCCTCGCGTTGCTGCCTGGGCCGGTGCGCGATCTGGTCGCGCGGGCTCACCAGTAGCGGGCAGGGGGAGGCATCGGATCCGGCGCGGCGATGCCCACGGGGAGGAGACGGGCGTGAGGAAGAGCGCGAAGGCAGTGCAGGCCGCGCTCGACGCGGCGGGGCTGGCGTGCGAGGTGGTCGAGCTGCCGGCCTCCACCCGCTCGGCGAGGGAGGCGGCCGAGGCGATCGGCTGCTCGGTCGCGCAGATCGACAAGAGCATCGTGTTCCGCGGCGCCGAGTCCGGCGAGGCCGTCCTGGTCGTCGCCAGCGGCGCCAACCGCATCGACGCGGCCAAGGTCGCGGCGCACGCGGGCGAGGCGCTCGCGAAGGCGGGCGGGGACTTCGTGCGCGAGCGCACCGGATTCGCGATCGGCGGCGTGCCGCCGTGCGGGCACGCGCACCCGCAGCGCATCTTCATCGACCGCGACCTGCTGGCCTTCGACGACGTCTGGGCGGCGGCCGGCACGCCGCACGCGGTGTTCCGGCTGCGCCCTTCCGAGCTCGAGGCGCTCACCGGGGGGCGGGTGATCGAGGTGTCGTGAGGCCCGGCGCGTCGCGTCGCGGCGTCACGCGTGCTGGCGGCGGTCGTCTCGTGCCTTCTCAGCAGCTCGTGCCGCGGCAGCCCCCAGGCGGCTGCGGCTGGCGCACCGTGCGGGGCACCGCGCCGTCGTCCGGCGCGCGCACCGGCAGGCCGCGGGCGAGCCAGCCCTCGCGGGTGAGCATGCCGGCGGAGACGTCCACCACCCCCTCGACGCCGTTCTGACGCAGCCAGCCCGCGACGTGGGCGGAGCGCCCGCCGACGGCGCAGATCAGCCCGAGCGCACGGTCCGGGTGCGCCTCGCGCAGGGCGAGCAGGGACTGCACGAAGCCCTTCTGCCGCATGTCCAGGGGCACCGCGACGTCTGGAATGCCGGTCTCGCGCCACTCCGCGGGCGTGCGGATGTCGACCAGCACCATCCGCTCCGCCTGCACCGCCTCGCGCGCCGCCTCCACGCCCATCTTCGCCGGCTCGCGCGCCTGCACGATGGCGCCGATCAGCACCGCGGCGAGCACGGCCCCGACGAGGAGGCTTGTTCGAAGGCTGGTCATGTTCAGCGTCCGACCCACTTGACCGGTTGCCAGAGAAACAGGTTTCCGCCGGCGCGCCCGCGTGTCAACCGCTGGCCGCTCCGCGATCGGGTCGCGGGGGCGGCCGGCACGCCGGCCATGTGGCCGGCGTCGCCCTCTCGGACGCCCTGGCGGCGCGGCGCGCGCAGGTTCACGGCATGCCGAGGGCCGCGCTCATCGACCTGGACGGGGTGCTCTACGAGGGCGATGGCGCGGTGCCCGGCGCCGCGGACGCCATCGCCGCCTCGTCGTGCCCGCGCCGGCTACCGCACCCGTGAGCAATGGAGCCGATCCCGGGGCGGTGCCCACTCGCGCCCAGATGAGCTGGGTACAGCGCGCAGCGTCGCGTGGAGGATCGACCCCCAGCGCCTCACGCTGGCGAAGGTCAAATCACCGCCGGTGCGGCGGGGAGACCCGCAATCACGGAGCGAGGTTCCTGGATTCCAGATCGCTGCCGCGCCATAGTGTGCAGTGGGCGCAGGTGGCGCGGACAACGACACAGGGGGGAGCAGCTCATGAGGATCTGCAACGGCGCGCACGACCGGCGCGCATTCCTGCGTCTCTCCTCGGCGCTCGCGATTGCCGGGCTGTCGGCCACGCGGGCCGGCTCGCTTCGCGCGGCCGCATTCCCGGAGCGCCCGATGCAGATCTACATCCCGACCCGCGCGGGCGGTGGTGCCGACCGCAACTTCCGAACGTTCGCCGGCGTGTGGAAGAAGCACCTGAAGGCCGATTTCGAGCCGGCCTTCTTTCCGGGCGCGGCGGGGCGCGTCGGCTACGAGACCTACATGGGCAAGGCCGCGGACGACTGTCATGAGCTGATCTTCGGCAACATGGGGCCCGAGGTCCTGAACTGGGTGGTGCAGCCGCCCGACTTTCCGCTGGAGGACTACTTCTACTTTCTCATGGTGGACGCGGACCCCGGCAGCATCTTCGTGCGCACCGAGAGCGATCTGAAGACCGTGGACGACGTCATCGCCGCCGGCAGGAAGCGCACCCTCACGGTGGCCACCAGCCGGCTGGCGCATCCGGCCTCCCTGGGCATGCTGGTGCTGGCGCGCAAGACCGGCATGCAGGTGAACCTGATCCCGCTCTCAGGCGGCAAGAACACCCGCAATGGCGTGCTCACCGGCGAGGTGGACCTGGGCGTGCTGCCGGCGAGCTCCGCCATGGGCCGCAGCGGGCTTGCCGTGATCGGCCTGTTCGACGACAAGAACGTGGTCCCGGACCGGCTGCCGGATGCGGTGCTGCTGAACACCCACTACGCCCTCGGGATCCCGCCGCTGCCGGCCGGCGCGCGGGCCTTCGGCATCAAGACCGTGGCGACGACGAAGCA
>JBFIFF010000015.1:0-13653 GCA_041602955.1 Gammaproteobacteria bacterium
CGGAGCGGGAGCTGCTCGCGCGGCTGCACGACGCGCCGCCGTCGCCCTGCCTGGCGGTGCCGCGCGACGCGCCCACGGCACTGGTCGCGATTGCCCCGGAAGGCATCGCGCGCGAGGAGGCCGTCGCCCACCTCGCGGCCATGGGTGGCCTGTTCCTCGCGCGCGGTGCGGAGCGGATGACCCCGCGCCACATCGAAACGGTCTTCACGGCGGTCTTCTACCAGGAGATGCCGGCCAACGAGGTCGGCGCCTACGGCTACCTGTTCCGCGAGCCGGTCGACGTGGCGATGTTCGCGGGCCACGAGGAACTGAACGGGCGGGTCTTCGTGGTCGGCGGGCGGCTGCTGGTGCTGCTCTGGCACGAGGGGCTCGACCGGGCCGGGGCGTGCTACGCGGCACTGGCCGAGCGGATCGGAGCCGAGGCCGACTGAGCCGGAGGGCCCGGTTCCAGGGAGCAGTGGATGGGCCTCAGGTCCCCTGAAAACCGTGGGGCATCCCGGATGCAGTCGTTCCTCGACCCGGGCGCGGCGCTGCTCGTCGCCGCGCTGCTCGCGCCCGGCACGCTGCTGGCGAACTGCCCGCCGCTGCCGGGCCCACCCCCGGCACCGCCGCCGGTTGCGGGCACGCCCGGGTGGTGGGAGTTGCTCGCAGCGCCGCTGGGCGTCCCGGCCTGGCACGGACGCCTGGATGACGCTCCGCTCGGTGTCGGTCACCTGCCGCTGGTCGACGCACCCGACGTGCGTTTCCACGACTGGCCGCACGGCCTGGTGCTGCCGCTCTGGACGCGTCCCGACGGGCCCTTCCACGGCTGGCTCGCCGGGCCCCGGTTGCTGCCCGCCGACGGTTCGCCGCCGAGTCCGCTGACCGGGGCGGGGATGGTCGAGACCGACTATGAGCACCTGACGCTGGTCGTGTTCGAGACGGCCGGCGATTGGCTGCAGGTCCGCCTGTCGCCGGACCGGCTGGCGTGGGCGCACGCCTGTCACCTCGAACTGGGCCCGACCCGGCTGCGCTACGAGTCGTGGGAGGCGTTCATCCGCGCGCACGGCGACTGGTTGCACTTCCGCAACCGGGTGCCGCACGCGCTGCGCGAGGCGCCGGATGCCGCGGCGCCCCGGCTCACCTGGATCGGCACCGACCACGAGTTGGAACTGCTGGAACTCGCCGGTGACTGGATGCGGGTGCGGGTGCGCCAGCCGGCGTGGCGCTGCGCCGGTTCCGACCGGCCATTCCCGGGCCGCGTCGACGAGGGCTGGGTGCGCTGGCGCGACACGGCAACCGGCCCGTGGACCTGGATCCACAGCCGCGGCTGCTGATCGCGCGAGGCGTCAGGTGCCGGGTAGCTCGCAGACGTCCGCTTCGCTCGCGCCGCTCAGCTCGCGCAGTCGGGCGTAGTCGATCGGCACTGCCGAGGCGGCGTTGCCGGCGGCCGGGTAGACGACGTCGAAGCGCTTCAGCGAGGCGTCGAGCAGCCGCGGCAGCGCCTCGGGGAGCAGGAACGGGCAGACCCCGCCGGGGGCGTAGCCGGTCCACGCGACCACCTCGTCCGCGGTCGCCATCTTCACCTTGCCGGCGAACCCCGTCGCCTGCTTGAGCCGGGCCTGCTTGACCTTGGCGTCGCCGGCGGCGATCACCGCGACGTGGTCGGCGCCGACGCGGAACAGCAGCGTCTTGGCGATCTGGCCGACCGCGCAGCCGACCGCCGCGGCGGCGGTCTCCGAGGTCGGGGTCGGCACGTCGAACTCGAGCACGTCGACGCCGTGGCCGGCGAGCCAGGCGCGCACCGCGTCGATGGAGGGCACCGGTGGGCTCAGGCGATCGGCGCGGCGGCGACCATGCGCGGCAGCTGCTGTTCGACGTGGACGATGGCGTCGGGCCCGCAGGTGGTCTCGCACAGGTCGCAGCCGGTGCACAGCGTCGAGTCGATGTCGACGAACAGCAGCTCCTTCTCCTGGCCGTTCGGCTTGACCGTCGTCTCGCGGCGGGTCACCGAGATCACCGGGCAGCCGACGTCGAGGCAGTTGCCGCAGCCGGTGCAGTCGTCCGCGATCACGCGGTAGGGCTTGCGCGGCGTGAACTGGTCGATCAGCACGCAGGGCTGGTTGGTGATGATCACCGAGACCTCGGGGATCTTCGTCTCCTCGCGCAAGGTGCGGAACAGCACCGGCAGCTCGTAGGGGTTGACCACGTGGATGCGCTCGGGCTTCACGCCGAGCGCCTCGACCAGCTTGGCGAAGTCGACCCCGGGGGCCGGGTCGCCGCGCAGGTCGCGGCCCGAGGCGGGGTGGTCCTGGCCGCCGGTCATGCCGACGGTGCGGTTGTCGGCGATGACCACGGTCAGGTTGCCGCCGTTGTAGACGGCGTTGAGCAGCCCCGGCATGCCGGTGTGCAGGAAGGTCGAGTCGCCGATCACGCCGACGATGCGCCGGTTGGGGTCGGACTCGCCGCGCGCCTTGTCGATGCCCAGCGCGATGCCCATCGACGAACCCATGCAGATCGCCGTGTCCATGGCGTTCCACGGCGGCCCGTAGGCGAGGGCGTAGCAGCCGATGTCGCCGGGGATGGTCAGGTTCTTGCGCAGCCGCGACAGGCAGACCGAGAGCCCGAGGTGCGGACAGCCGGGGCACATGGTCGGCGGGCGCGGGAAGAGCGCCGCGGGGTCGGCCGAAGGCGCCGCGGCGGCTGCGGCGACGACCGCCTCGCCGAACAGCGGCGCCAGCGCCGGGCGCAGCACGTTGGGCGTCAGTTCGCCGATCGCTGGCAGCAGGTCCTTGCCATGGCAGGCGATGCCGCTGGCGCGGGCCTCCATCTCGATGAGCGGCTCGACCTCCTCGACGATGACCAGGGTGTCGACGGTGGCGGCGAAGGCGCGGATGCGCTCGACCGGCAGCGGCGTGCCGAAGCCGAGCTTGAGCACCGGGGCCTCGGGAAACGCCTCCTGCACGTGCATGAAGGCGGGACCGGAGGTCACGAAGCCGACGCGGCGGTCGGCGCCGTCGTGGACCACGTTCAGCGGCGACGCCTCGCTCGCCTCGCGCAGCGCCCGGTCGCGGGCGTGGTAGCCGGGCAGGCGGCGCTTGGCGGTGGCCGGGGTCATCACCCAGCGGTTGGCATCGAAGTGGAAGCCGGTCGCCGGGTGCGCCTCGCGGTCGCCGACGGTGACCGGGTTCTTGACGTGGCAGACGCGCGTGGTCAGGCGCAGGATCACCGGGGTCTCGTACTTCTCGGAGATGTCGAACGCCGCCCTGACCATCGTCAGCGCCTCCTGGGCGTCAGCGGGCTCGAGCACCGGCATGTGGCCGAAGCGTCCCCAGTAGCGCGAGTCCTGCTCGTTCTGCGACGACGAGATGCCGATGTCGTCGGCGACCGCGACCACCAGCCCGCCGACCACCCCGGCCAGGGTCTGGCTCATCAGCGGGTCGGAGGCGACGTTGAGGCCGACCTGCTTCATCGCGGCGAAGCCGCGCGCGCCGGTCATGCTGGCGCCGATCGCCACCTCCAGCGCCACCTTCTCGTTGACCGACCACTCGGCGTGCAGGTCGGGAAAGTCGCCGAGGGTCTCGAGGATCTCGGTCGACGGGGTGCCCGGGTAGGCGGCGGCGACGGCGACGCCGGCCTCCCAGACGCCGCGGGCGACGGCCTCGTTACCGGTCAGCAGCAGGCGCTCGCCGGGTTGCGCGGTGACCAGGTTGCTCACGTGGACCTCTTCGGTTGTCTGGGGGCGTCGGGCACGCGTCGCGCGCCGATTTGAACGATAATCGGTATTGATCGAGCATCCTAATTCACGTTAACGTCAACGTAAACAATAGCGATCGCCACGCCCCCGGCGACGCGCCAGGCGGACAGTCGAGGTCCGCGGGTCCCTGGACCCGACCACCGGAGTGCCATGGCCGAGAGATCATTCGCGAAGGAGGTCCGGGACCTGCGCCTCGGCGCCGGAGAGACCTTCCGTGGCGAGGGCATCCTCGGCGTCACCAAGGCGCTGCTGCAGTCCGGCGTGGCCTATGTCGGCGGCTACCAGGGGGCGCCGATCTCGCACCTGATGGACGTGCTCGGTGAGGCCCAGCAGCAGGGCATCCTCGACGAGTGGGGCGTGCACTTCGAGTCCAGCGCCTCGGAGGCGGCCGCCGCGGCGATGCTCGCCGCCTCGGTCAACTACCCACTGCGCGGCGCGGTCACCTGGAAGTCGCCGGTCGGCACCAACGTCGCCTCCGACGCGCTGGCCAACCTCGCCTCGGGCGGCGTGACCGGCGGGGCGCTGGTGATCGTCGGCGAGGACTACGGCGAGGGCTCCAGCATCATGCAGGAGCGCACCCACGCCTTCGCGATGAAGTCGCAGCTGTGGCTGCTCGATCCGCGACCGAACCTGGAATCGATCGTCGCCGCGGTCGAGCACGGCTTCGCGCTCTCCGAGGCGAGCCGCACACCGGTGATGCTCGAGCTGCGCATCCGCGCCTGCCACGTCTACGGCGAGTTCACCGCCAAGGCCAACCGCGCGCCGTCGCCTACCCTGGCCGAGGTCCTCGAGCGACCGGTCCGGGATACCTCGCGCATCACCCTGCCGCCGGTCGCGTTCACGCACGAGCAGGAGAAGGTCCGCGAGCGCTGGCCGGCCGCGGTTGACTACATCCGCGAGCACGGCCTCAACGAGGTCTTCCCCGGGGAGGGCGGCGACGTCGGGCTGGTGCTGCAGGGCGGGCTCTACAACTCCGTGATCCGCGCCCTGCAGCTGCTCGGCCTGGCGACGGCCGACGGCACCACGCCCGTGCCGCTCTACGTCATGAACG
Source organism: Gammaproteobacteria bacterium (assembly GCA_041602955.1). Classification (GTDB taxonomy): domain Bacteria; phylum Pseudomonadota; class Gammaproteobacteria; order QNFN01; family QNFN01; genus QNFN01. The sequence continues at coordinate 4,788 of JBFIFF010000015.1, forward strand.
TCACCTACCCGCTGATCGACGATGAGCTCGTGGCTTTCTGCCGCGACAAGCAGGCGGTGCTGATGGTCGAGGAGGGGCAGCCCGACTTCCTCGAGCAGGCCCTGCACACCATCCTGCGCAAGGCCGGGCTGTCGACCCGCGTCGAGGGCAAGGGGTTGCTGCCGGTGGCCGGGGAGTACACGCCGTTCGCCCTCGAGGAGGGGATCGCCGGGTTCCTGGAGGCGCACGGCGGCGCGCGGCTGAAACCCGGCCCGGCCGGCCGGGCGCGGCTGCACCCGGCCGCGGTCGAGGCGGGTGAGCGCTTGCAGGGGATCGTGCCGGCCCGGCCGGCCGGCTTCTGCACCGGCTGCCCGGAGCGGCCGCTGTTCGGCGCCATCAAGCTGCTGCAGCAGGAGCTCGGCGAGTTCCACGTCAGCTGTGACATCGGCTGTCACCTGTTCTCGATCCTCCCGCCGTTCCAGGTCGGCAACACCACCATGGGCTACGGCCTCGGCGCCGCCGGCAGCGCGGCGTTCAACGTCCCGGCCGGGCGACGCAAGGTGCTCAGCGTCATGGGGGACGGCGGCTTCTGGCACAACGGCCTGACGTCGGGCATCGGCAACGCGGTGTTCAACCGCAGCGACAACGTCGTCGTCATCGTCGACAACGGCTACTCGTCGGCGACCGGAGGCCAGGACCTGCCGTCGTCGATGGCATCGAACCCGGCGCGCAGCACCGGCAACCCGATCGAGAACGCGGTGCGCGGCGTCGGCGTCGGCTGGGTACGGACCGTCCCATGGACCTACGACGTCGGGCGGATGCGCGACGTGTTGCGCGACGCGCTGACCAGCGAGGAGCGCGGCCCCAAGGTGGTCATCGCCCAGTCCGAGTGCATGCTCAACCGGCAGCGGCGCGAGAAACCCAGGTTCCGTGCCCGGGTCCGCGAGGGCCGCCGCGCGGTGCGCCCGCGCTTCGGCGTCGATGCCGACGTCTGCACCGGGGACCGCGCCTGCATGCGCCTCTCCGGCTGCCCGTCGCTGACCCTGGCCGACAACCCCGATCCGCTGCGCGAGCTGCCGGTCACGCAGGTGGTCGACAGCTGCGTCGGCTGCGGCTACTGCGGCGAGGTGGCCCACGCGGCGGTGCTCTGTCCGTCGTTCTACCGCGCCGACGTGGTGCACAACCCCAACCCGCTCGACCGCCTGGTCGAGCGCCTGCGCCGGCGGGCGATCGGCTGGCTCGCACAGCGGGCCAGAACCGAGCCGGCCCAGCCATGAGCGGGGGCAAGGTCTCGATCGCGATCACCGCCATGGGCGGCCAGGGGGGCGGCGTCCTCGCCGACTGGATCCTGCAGGTCGCCGAGGGGGCCGGCTGGGGCGTGCAGACCACCTCGGTGCCCGGCGTCGCCCAGCGCACCGGTGCGACCATCTACAGCGTCGAGCTCTGCCCGCCCGGCGACGGGGCGCGCCCGGTGCTCGGGCTGATGCCGGTGCCGGGTGACGTCGACGTCTGCCTCGCCGCCGAGCTGATGGAGGCGGGGCGCGCGATCCAGCGCGGCCTGGTCACCCCGGACCGCACCGTGCTGATCGCCTCGATCCATCGCGACTACGCCATCGAGGAGAAGGTGGCGCTGGGCGACGGGCGCAAGACCGCCGCCGCCGTGCTCGATGCCGCCGCGCAGACCGCGCAGCGCCTGGTCGCTTTCGACATGGAGGCGCTGGCCCGCGCCCACGGCAGCGTGATCAGCGCGGTGCTGCTCGGTGCGCTGGCCGGAAGCGGCGCGCTGCCGTTCCCGCGCGAGGCTTTCGAGGCGGCGATCCGCACCGCCGGCAAGGGGGTCGATGCCAGCCTGGCGGCGTTCTCCGCCGGTTTCGCGCGCGCCACCACGGAGCCTGCCCCGGGGCGCAAGTCGCGCAATCCGGCCGATGACATCGAGTTGCCCCACGGCCTGCGCGAGAGGGTGGCGGTGGATTACGTCGAACCGGCGCGCAGCATCGTCACCCACGGCGTCGCGCGGCTGCTCGACTACCAGGACGAGGCGTACGCCACGCTCTACCTGGACCGCCTCGAGCCGTTCCTCGGCTGCGCCGAGCCGCTCGCCAGCGCGGTGGCCCGCCACCTGGCGCTGTGGATGGCCTTCGAGGACACCTTCCGCGTCGCCGACCTCAAGCGACGGCCGGAACGACTGGAGCGCATCCGTGACGAGGTCGGGGCGGGCCCACACGACCTGCTGCGTGTGACCGAGTACCTGCACCCGCGTCTCGAGGAACTGGTCGACAGCCTGCCCGAGCCGTGGGGCCACCGGGTGCGTGACTGGCCGTGGCTGCGTGCCCTCGCATCACTCTTCGTCGGCCGCGGGCGACGCGTCGCGACCCATACCGTCACCGGCTACCTGCAGCTGTGGCTGCTGGCACACGGTCGCCGCTGGCGGCGCGAGACGCCGCGCTTCGCCCGCGAGCAGGCGGCGATCGAGGTGTGGCTGGCGCGCCTGCGCGAGGCGGCGCCGACCGACGCGGCGTTGGCCACCGAGCTGGCCCGCTGCCAGCAGCTGGTGCGCGGCTACGGCGCCACCCACGAGCGCGGCTACGCTGACTTCGAACACATCCTCGCCGCCGCGGCCGGACAGGTCGGCAATCCCGACGGCGCGACGACGGTCGCGCGCCTGCGCGAGGCGGCGCTCGCCGACGAGCACGGCTCGCGGCTCGGCGAGGTGCTGGTGACCCTGGAGCGGGCACCCCGGCCCGGCGCGGCCTAACCTTCCCCGATCCCCAGCCCGTGACCGCTTTCGCGTTGCCGGCCGCCATGTTGCCGCGCAACAATTTGCAGGTTCAAAATTTGAAGTTGAAAATAATAGCTCCGCTGTCTAGATTCGGGTCCATGGACCGCATCGCGCGTCACCCCGCCCGATGAGGATCGCCTGCCTAGGCGGCGGCCCGGCCGGGCTCTACTTCGCGATCTCGATGAAGTTGCGCGACGCGCGGCACGAGGTCGTGGTCGTCGAGCGCAACCGGCCCGATGACACCTTCGGCTGGGGCGTGGTCTTCTCCGACCAGACCTTCGACAACCTGCGCGCCAACGACCCGGAGAGCGCGGCGGCGATCCTTGCCGAATTCGTCCACTGGGACGACATCGAGGTCCACTTCAGGGGGCGCTGCATCACCTCGGGCGGCCACGGCTTCGCCGGCATCGCGCGCAAGCGTCTGCTGCAGCTGCTGCACGACCGCTGCCGCGCGCTCGGTGTCGAGCTGCGTTTCGAGACCGAGTTCACCGACGAGACCGCGTTCGCCGACGCCGATCTGGTCATCGCCAGCGATGGCATCAACAGCCGCATCCGCGACGCCCACGCGGCGTGGTTCGCGCCCGACATCGACGTGCGGCCGAACCGGTTCGTCTGGCTCGGCACGCGCAGGCGTTTCGACGCCTTCACCTTCCTCTTCATCGAGACCGGGCACGGCTGGGTCTGGGTGCACGCCTACCCCTTCGACGCCGACACCTCGACGTTCATCGTCGAATGCCAGGAGTCGACCTGGCGCGGTCTCGGCTTCGACCGCATGACCACCGAGGAGACCGTCGCTGCGTGCCAGCGGCTGTTCGCCGACCACCTCGACGGCCACGCCCTGATGAGCAATGCGAACCACCTGCGCGGCTCGGCGTGGATCAGCTTCCGCCGCGTCAACTGCGCGCGCTACCACCACGGCAAGCTGGTGCTGATGGGTGACGCGGCGCACACCGCCCACTTCTCGATCGGCTCGGGGACCAAGCTCGCCTTCGAGGACGCGATCGACCTGGCCACCCGGCTGCACGACGGCAGCACCCGCGACGAGGCGCTCGCCGGCTACCAGGAGGCGCGCCGCCTCGAGGTGCTCAAGCTGCAGAGCACGGCGCGCAACTCGATGGAGTGGTTCGAGAACGTACCGCGCTACGTCCACTTCACACCCGAGCAGTTCGCCTACGCGCTGCTGACGCGCAGCCAGCGGGTCAGCCACGAGAACCTGCGCCTGCGCGACCGCGCCTGGCTCGAGGGGGTCGAGCGCTGGTTCGCCGGGCGCGCCACACCGCCGGTCGACGCGGTGGTGCCGCCGATGTTCACCCCGTTCCGGCTACGCGATCTCACCTTGCCCAACCGGATCGTGGTCTCGCCGATGTCGATGTACAGCGCCGTCGACGGCACGCCCGACGACTTCCACCTGGTTCACTACGGCGCGCGCGCGCAGGGGGGCGCCGGGCTGGTGATGACCGAGATGACCGACGTCGAGCGCGACGGGCGCATCTCCCCGGGCTGCGCCGGGATGTACAAACCGGAGCACGTCGCCGCGTGGCGGCGGATCGTCGACTTCGTCCACGGGCAGACGCCGGCGAAGATCGGCCTCCAGCTCGGCCACGCCGGGCCGAAGGGGGCGACGCGGCGCGGTTGGGAGGGCGACAACGTGCCGCTCGCCGAGGGTGGCTGGCCGCTGCTCGCGCCGTCGGCGATCCCCTGGTCGCCGACCAACCCCGTGCCGCGGGCGATGGACCGCGCCGACATGGAGCGGGTGCGCGATGCCTTCGTGCGTGCGACCGCGATGGCCGAGGAGGCCGGCTTCGATCTCGTCGAGCTGCACGCCGCCCACGGCTACCTGCTGTCGGCCTTCATCACGCCGGTCACCAACCGCCGCAACGACGACTACGGCGGCCCTCTAGAGAACCGGCTGCGCTTCCCGCTCGAGGTGTTCGCCGCGATGCGCGCGGCGTGGCCGGCGCACAAGCCCATGTCGGTGCGCATCTCCGCCACCGACTGGCTGCCGGGGGGGGCGGAGGTCTCTCCCGAGGAGCGCGGCGTGACCCCCGAGGAGGCGGTCGCCATCGCCCGCGCCTTCGCCGCGGCAGGCGCCGACGTGATCGATGTCTCGGCCGGGCAGACCTCTACGCGCGCGGCACCGGTCTACGGGCGCATGTTCCAGACCCCGTTCGCCGACCGCATCCGCAACGAGACCGGCATCGCGACGATGGCGGTAGGCAACATCTACGAGGTGGACCACGTCAACTCGATCCTGGCCGCCGGGCGGGCCGACCTCTGCTGCCTGGCGCGCACGCACCTGGCCGACCCCTACTGGACCCTGCGTGCCGCCGCCGAGCAGGGCTACGCGGAGCAGCCGTGGCCGCCGCAGTACCTGACCGGCAAGGCCCAGCTCGAGCGCAACCTGGCGCGCGCCGCGGAGATGGCGATCCATGTCTGACCGTGCCAACGCCCGCCTGAGGCCGCGGGTGGCGCGCCACGCGGTGGTCACCGGCGGCAGCCGCGGCATCGGCGCCGCCATCGCCGCACGGCTGGTGGAGGCCGGCCACCACGTGACGCTGATGGGGCGCGACGAGGTGGCGCTGGCCGCCGCGCACACCGAGCTCGGTGCGCTGCAGACCGTCGCGGTCGATGTCACCGACCCGGAGGCGGTGCGCCAGGCCTTCGAGCGGGCCAGCGTCGAGGGCGGACCGGTCAGCGTGCTGGTCAACAATGCCGGCGCGGCCGAGAGCGCGCCGTTCGAGCGCACCGGTCTCGACCTGCTCGAGCGCATGCTGGCGGTCAACCTGCACGGCACGCTGCTCTGCACCCAGGCGGTGCTGCCCGGCATGCGCGCCGCCGGCTGGGGTCGCGTGGTCAACGTCGCCAGCACCGCAGGCCTCAAGGGGTATGCCTACGTCACCGCCTACTGCGCCGCCAAGCACGCGGTGGTCGGCCTGACCCGCGCCCTGGCACTGGAGACCGCGCGCGACGGCGTGACCGTCAACGCCGTGTGTCCCGGCTACACCGACACCGACATGACCCGGCGCACGCTCGAGCAGATCCGCGTCAAGACCGGACGCGACCTCGAGGCGGCGCACGCCGAGCTGGTACGGCACAACCCGCAGGGGCGCCTGATCGATCCGATCGAGGTGGCCGAGGCGGTCGCATGGCTGTGCGAGCAGGGCAGTGCCGCGGTGACCGGCCAGGCGATCGCGGTCGCCGGCGGGGAGGTGATGTGAGCGTCGCGGCCCACGCGCCGGCGCGCGAGCCGCCGAGCAAGCGGTCGCTGCGCATCTGGCTGCGCCTGCTCGGCTGCTGCACGCTGATCGAGCAGCGGGTGCGCGCGCAGCTGCGTGTCGAGTTCGGCATCACCCTGCCGCAGTTCGACGTGCTCGCCGAGCTCGACGCCGCTGCCGGTCCGCAGACCATGTCCGATCTGTCGCGTCGCCTGATGGTCTCCAACGGCAACGTCACCGGGGTCATCGACCGTCTCGAGCGTGCCGGCCTGGTGCGCCGCGCGACGCCGGCCGCGGACCGCCGCGTACAGCACATCGCGTTGACCGCGGCCGGCCGGCGTCGCTTCGCGACCGTGGCCGCGGCGCACGAGCGCTGGGTTGACGCCCTGCTCGGCGACCTCGACGCCGGTGATGCCGAGCAGCTCGTCGCGCTGCTCGAACGCACCAAGCGACTGCTGTCCCGGCAGGTCGCGGGACGCACCGGGTGACCGCGCCGGTCCGGCCGGCCGAGGAGGGGAGCGCATGAACGGCTACACCGCCCACGTCGACACCTTCGCCCGCGATCATCTGCCGCCGCGCGAGGCGTGGCCGGAGTTCGTCAACCTCGACCAGCTCGGCTATGGGCCGCGGCTCAACTGTGCCGTGGAATTGCTCGATCGCGCGGTGGACGAGGGCGACGGCGATCGCGTGGTCGTGCGTGCGCCGGACCTCGAGTGGAGCTACCGTGAGCTGCAGGCCCGGGCGGACCGCATCGCGCGCGTGCTCACGCAGGACCTCGGGCTGGTGCCGGGCGAGCGCGTGCTGCTGCGCGCGCCGAACAACCCCTGGATGGTCGCGTGCTGGTTCGGCGTGGTGAAGGCGGGTGGCATCGCGGTCGCGACCATGCCGCTGCTGCGTGCCCCGGAACTGCAGAAGGTCATCGCCAAGGCACGCGTGCGCCTGGCGCTGTGCGACCGGCGCCTGCTCGAGGAACTCGACAAGACGCGTGCCGCGCTGCCGGTGCTGGAGCGGATCGTCGACTTCGGCGGCGGGGAGCTCGAGCGGCTGATGGCGCGCCACCCGGCCGGATTCGACGCCGTCTACACCGCCGCGGACGATGTCTGCATGATCGCGTTCACCTCCGGCACCACCGGTCAGCCGAAGGGTACCGTGCACTTCCATCGCGACGTGCTCGCGGTGTGCGACACCTTCTCCCGCGAGGTGCTGCGCCCGTCGCGCGACGACCTGTTCCTGGGCAGTCCGCCGCTCGCCTTCACCTTCGGGCTCGGCGGTCTGACGCTGTTCCCGATGCGCGCCCGCGCGGCCACCGCGCTGGTCGAGCAGGTGGCGCCGCCCGACCTGCTGGCGGCGGTGGAGCGCTTCCGGCCGACCATCCTGTTCACCTCGCCGACCGCCTACCGCGCGCTGCTCGACATGCTCGACGGGGCCGACATCGGCAGCCTGCGCACCTGCGTCTCGGCCGGAGAGACCCTGCCGAAGCCGACCTCGGACGCCTGGTTCGAGCGCACCGGTCTGCGCATCGTCGACGGCATCGGCTCGACCGAGATGCTGCACATCTTCATCTCCGCGGCCGGCGACGCGATCCGCCCGGGCGCGACCGGCATCGCGGTGCCGGGATACGAGGCTCGGGTGGTCGACGACGCGGGTGCGGAGGTGCCGCGCGGCACCCCGGGCCACCTCGAGGTGCGCGGGCCGACCGGCTGCCGCTACCTCGACGACCCGCGCCAGGCCGACTACGTCGTCGCCGGCTGGAACCGCACCGGGGACACCTACCTGCAGGACACCGACGGCTACTTCTGGTTCCAGGCGCGCTCCGACGACATGATCGTCTCGGCCGGCTACAACATCGCCGGCCCCGAGGTCGAGGCGGCGCTGCTCGGCCACGCCGCGGTCGTGGAGTGCGCCGTGGTGGGTTCCCCCGACGCCCGGCGCGGGGAGATCGTCAAGGCGTTCGTCGTCGCGCGCGAACCGGCGGCCGCCGGCGACGCGCTGGCCGCCGAGCTGCAGGCGCACGTCAAGCAAGCCATCGCCCCGTACAAGTACCCGCGGGCGATCGAGTTCGTCGCGGCGCTGCCGCGCACCGAGACCGGCAAGGTGCAGCGCTTCAAGTTGCGCCAGCAGGAACTGGAACGGGCGCGCAGCTGAGGGAGCCGCCACCCGGCCCGCAACCCACAGGAGGAGAGCATGCACCAGATCCTGCAACCGCCCGGCTGGCCTCGCCCCAAGGGCTACGTCAACGGCATCGTCGCCAGCGGCCGCATGGTGTTCGTCGCCGGGCAGGTCGGCTGGAACGCCGAGGAGCGCTTCGAGAGCGACGACTTCGTCGCCCAGGCGCGCCAGGCGCTCGAGAACATCGTCGCGGTCCTGGCCGAGGCCGGGGCCGGACCCGAGGCGCTGGTGCGCATGACCTGGTACGTGCTCGACAAGCAGGAGTACCTCGGCCGTGCCCGCGATCTGGGCGCCGCCTACCGGGCGGTGATCGGCGATCACTACCCGGCCATGAGCCTGGTCCAGGTCGCCGGGCTGGTCGAGGAAGGGGCGAAGCTCGAGATCGAGGCGACCGCGGTGCTGCCCTGAGTCGGTACGGCTCCGTGTAAGCCCAGGATTACATGCCAGCGCGTCAGCGGCCTACTCCAAATCGCGTAGGGCGGCCTTGCATTGACGTCGGGAAATCCCGTAGGGTGAGATCCCTGGCGTGACAAATCGCATTGGCACGCCCTGGAAGGGGTAATAAAACAAAACGTTGTAGCCGCGCTTCTCGCGGCGAGGTGACCGCCCCTTCAGCATCTGTCCCACGGGACAATGGCATCCCGCCGGCAGATGAACCATGGTTCTAAGGCAAAAAGCGGGGGTACACGCCATGACCAATCCAGTCTTACTCCAGTTCCTGGCC
>JBFIFF010000016.1:0-13166 GCA_041602955.1 Gammaproteobacteria bacterium
CCAGAACAGCGCCAGGTCGTGGACCGCCAGTCGCGCCTCCGGGCCGGGCCGCGGACCGGGGAAGCGCAGCCGCTCGCCGCCCGGGAGCTCCAGGTCGAGGCTCCCGTGGGGGATGCGCTCGAGCCGCGCCAGCAGCGGACGCAGCCGCAGCGGTGCGGCGCGTGGCAGGGGGGCCGTCTGGGTCGACACGCGGGTGGTCATGACGTGGTCTCCTCGATGGGTGGCAGGGGCTTGCCGTGGAACGCGACCCCCTTGATCCACAGGCGCAGTGCCTGCCAGTGGATGCGCGCGGTCACGGCCAGCGTCTGCAGCGGGGTGCGCAGCGCGGCGCGTACGAGGTTGCTGCCGCCGAGCGGCGCCAGGTCGCCCCACACAGCGGTGCTGAGCAGGCGCTGGCCGTCGACGTCGTGGCCGATCACCACCTGCAACCGCTCCGCGTGGCGCACGAAGCGGAAGCGGTACTCACCCTCCACGTCGAGGAACGGCGAGACGTGGAACACCTTGCGCGCGCGCAACACGTCACCGTCCTGGATCGGGCCTCGGTCCGCCCGGTGCAGGAGGTAATTGTGGTGCTCGCCGAAGGTGTTGTTGACCTCGGCGACCACCGCACGCAGCGCCCCGTCGCGGTCGTGGCAGAACCAGAAGCTGACCGGGTTGAACAGGTAACCCAGCAGGCGCGGCATGGCCAGCAGCGTGATCCGGCCGTCGATCTGCCCCAGGCCGTGCGCGGCGAGCAGGTCACGGACCCATACCCCGAGCGGTGTGCCATCGCGCGCACCGTGGTCGTCGCTGCGAAACGCCAGCCAGCCCGGACGGTCGACCGCCAGGACGCGCGGCGCACGGGCGAGGTCGTCGACATCGAGCTCGACCGCGAACATCGGGTAGTCGAAACGGTGACGCACGGGCCGATGACGGTGGTGCATCACCGTTCCGGTCAGGAGGCGGTGTCCGCTCACGCCGCGCGCCGCGTCGAGAGCCACGGCGCGGCGACGCCGAGGCGGCGTGCGACCGCCATACCGGAACGCAGCCCGTCCTCGTGGAAGCCGTAGCCGGTCCAGGCCCCGCAGTACCAGGTGTTGCGTCGGCCCTGGACGGTGTCCAGCTCGCGCTGGGCAGTAAGGGCCCCGAAGTCGAACACCGGGTGGTCGTAGTCGTATTCGCCGAGCACCTGCTCCTGGGCGATCGGCTGATTGGGATTGAGCGTGACGATCACCGGGGTCTTGAACGGCAGCGGCTGGAGCTTGTTGATCCAGTAGCTGACGCTGACCGGACGGTCGTCGGGTCCTCCGGCCGCCGCATGGTAGTTCCAGGCCGACCAGGCGCTGCGCTCGGCCGGCAGCACGCTGGCGTCGGTGTGCAGCACGGCGCGGTTGTGCTGGTAGGGCACCGCGTCGAGCAGTCGGCGCTCGTCGGCGTCGGCGTCGGCGAGCAGGCGCAGGGCCTGGTCGGGGTGGCAGGCGACGACCGCGTGGTCGAACTGCTGTGCCCCCTGGTGCTCGCTGATCACCACCACCCTGCGGTGGAGTCGACGCAGCGCGGCGACCGGATCGCCGAGGCGCACCTCGGAGATCCCGTCGGCCAGCCTGCGGACGTACTCCCGAGACCCGCCGTCGACGGTGTGCCACTGCGGACGGTTGGTGACCTGAAGGAGGCCGTGGTTGAGGCAGAACCGGGCGAAGCTCGCCAGCGGGTAGTCGAGCATCTCGGAGGTCGGGCAGGACCAGATGGCTCCCGCCATGGGCAGCAGGTACCAGTCGCGAAACTCGCGGCTGAAGCCGTGCGCGTGGAGGTAGCCACCGAGGGTGACGCCCTCCTCCGGATCACGCTCCGCCTCGGCGCTGGCCATGCGGTTGAAGCGCGGTATATCGCGCAGCATGCGCCAGAACGCGCCACGGAACAGGTTGCGCGGCTGGGCGAAGACCGTGGCGAGGTTGGTCCCGGCCCACTCCACGCCTTCGTCGGCCAGGCGCACGCTGAAGGACATGTCGCTGGCGGCGGTGGGCACTCCGAGGTGCGCGAACAGCTCCACCAGGTTCGGGTAGGTCGCATGGTTGAAGACCAGGAACCCGGTGTCCACCGGCGCGGTGAGGCCGTTGAGGGTGACGTCGACGGTGTGCGCGTGGCCCCCGAGGTGGTCATCCGCCTCGTAGAGGGTCACCCGGTGTTCGCGGCTCAGTAGCCACGCGGCCGACAGGCCGGCGATGCCGGAACCGATGACGGCGATATTCATGGGGTTCTCCGTAGGCTGGGTGAACGGCGGGCGGCAGCCGCCTCCGTCGGGTGTCCGTGCACCCCCGCTGTGCTGGAGGATTGCGACGGGTCACGCGGCACGCTGCGCCTCCGAGCGCGAGATGCCGAAGCGGTCGACGTAGCTGGCGAACCAGGCGTCGAGATCGTCGCGTGTACGGAACGGACCGACCACCAGGTCGAGGTCGTCGCCGCGATGCCGACCCGGCACCGGAAGGTCGCGCAGGATCCCTGCATCGCAGGGCCGCAGGGCGATGTACCAGCCGCGTGTGTCGTGGAAGACGCGCTCGGAGCGGAAGGGCCTGGTCATGTTTCTATCTCCTCTGATTGCGTTGCCCCGGGATTCGGCAGGTCGGCCACCACTGCAGGGCACGAACCCGCCACCTCGGCATCGACAGCTTCAGCAACGACCAGCTGAGCGCTGTCATGGGAAGAAAGTGTACTGGACAAAAATCTATTTGTCTATGACAGACAGAGAAATATTCTTGCACTGACGGCAAAATGTCAGTAACATTGATAGTATGTCCAGTACAAACACAGGCCTGCACATCGCTGCGGTCGAGCGCGATACCGGCATTCCCAAGGACACCCTGCGTGCCTGGGAACGCCGGTACGGCTACCCCAGACCCGACCGCAACGAGCGTGGCGAGCGCACCTACCCGCCCGACCAGGTCTCCACGTTGCGGCTGGTGAAGCAGCTCGTGGACTCGGGCCACCGGCCCAACCGCGTCGTCGGACGCGACGAGGTGGAGCTGCGCGCCCTGCTCGGGGCTGCCCAGACCACGCCCGGGGTCGGCACGGAGGCGGCTGGGATCGTCGACGCCCTGCGCCGCCAGGATCTGGACCACCTCCAGCAGAAGCTGCGTGGGCTGCTGATGCGCCAGGGTCTCGAGCGTTTTGTCATCGACTCGCTGGCCCCGCTCGTCGCCACGGTTGGGGACGCCTGGGCCACCGGCCGGCTGGCGATACACGCAGAGCACCTGTTCAGCGAGCAGGTCGATCGCCAGCTCAGTCACGCCATCGCCCAATTGCCGATGCACACCTCGCGTCCCCCGATGCTGCTGGGCACGCTTCCGGGCGAACTCCATCGCCTCGGCCTGCGCATGGTCGAGGCGCTGTTCGCGGTGCGTGGCCTGCCGTGCGTCTCGGTCGGGCCCGACGTGCCGGTCGATCAACTGGTCGCCGCCTGCCGCGGGCACCAGGCCGCCGGGGTCGCGCTGTCGATCAGCGCCTGCGGTGCCACGCCGACCGCTGCGCGTGCCGTCTACGACCTGCGCGCGCAGCTCCCTGACGACGCGGCGCTGTGGCTCGGTGGATCCGGCGCCTCGCGCCTGAAACCACGCCCACCCGGCGGTGTCGAGGTGTTCGACAGCCTGAGCGGCCTCGCCACCCACCTGGACAGCTACTGAGGAGATGCCCATGGTTCCCCTGCTCGCCCTGACCCTGACCGCTGCCGCCTGGCTGACCCCGGCCGCCCAGGCCCAGGCCGAGGCCGCGTGTCCCGAGACGCTCGATTTCACCTTCCGCGCCCTCGGCGAGGAGCGCGAGGTGCGTCTGTGCGAGGCCTTCCGTGACAAGGTGGTGCTGGTCGTCAACACCGCCAGCCGCTGCGGGTTTACCGATCAGTACGATGGCCTCGAGAAGCTCTACGCGACCTACCGCGACCGCGGCCTGGTGGTGCTCGGTTTCCCGTCCAACGACTTCGGCGGCCAGGAGCCGGGCAGCGAGACGCAGATCAAGGCGTTCTGCCGCAGCACCTACGGCGTGGAGTTCCCGATGTTCGAAAAGACCCGCGCCGCGGCGGGCCACGCCCACCCCTTCTTCGACCGCCTCGCCGCGGAGGGCGGTGGCCACCCGCGCTGGAACTTCCACAAGTTCCTGCTCGGCCGCGATGGCAGGGTGGTGGCCAGCTTCCGCAGCAGCGTCGAGCCGCTCTCGGGCGAGGTGATCGATGCCATCGAGGCACGGCTGTGATCGCACCGCGAAGTCCCTCCCATCACGTCCCCGGAGGCGCCGATGTTCCGTACCGTGACCACCCTGCTGCTCGCCGCGTTGCTGACCGGCTGCACCCAGATGCGCATTGACGACTACCGGGGAACCGGGCCCGCGCTGGTGCTCGAGGAGTACTTCGACGGTGCGGTGCGCGCCTGGGGCACGGTGCAGGACCGCTCGGGCAAGGTGCGCCGGCGCTTCACCGCCGACATGCGCGGCGCGTGGGAAGGTGAGACCTTCGTGCTCGACGAGGCGTTCGTCTTCGACGACGGCGAGCAGATGACACGCACCTGGCGCATCCGCCGCGTGGACGAAGGTCGTTACGAGGGCACGGCCGACGACATCGTCGGCGTCGCGCACGGTCGGGCCGAGGGCATCGCCCTGCAGTGGCGCTACACCCTGACCCTCGAGGTCGACGGGCGCGAGATCGACATCGACTTCGACGACTGGCTGTTCGCCCACGAGGACGGCGTGGTGATCAACCGCGCGACCATGCGCAAGTTCGGCTTGCGTGTGGGCGAGCTGACGGTCTTCTTCCGCAAGCAGCCGGTGGGGAGCGCGTCGTGAGCGCGCGCCTGCTGCTCGCCATCGCGATCCTCATCGCGCGGCCCGCGACCGCCGGCGAGGCCCCGCTGCCGGAGCGCTGGCACCACGCCGGACTCGAGCTCGAGCGCAAGGCGAGCGCCCCGGTCCACTACGCCCGGGTCATCCACGTCTACGACGCGGCGCTCTACGGTCCCCCCGAGCTGCCGGCGCCGGCACTGGCCGAACGTTCCGCCACGGCATGCCTGGTCATCGAGTACCGCCTGGCCGTCTCCGCCGAACGGCTGCGCGAGGCGGCCGAAACGGTGCTGCGCCGCCAGCAGACCGACCTCACGCCGCTGGCCCCGCGCATCGCCCGCCTGCACGCCGCCTACCGCGACGTCACCGAGGGTGACCGCTTCGCGCTGTGCCACGCACCGCAGGCCGGAACCACGCTGTGGCTCAACGGCCGGGAACTGGTCACCGTCGAGGGCGACGACTTCGCCCGCGCCTACTTCGGCATCTGGCTGGGCGAGAAGCCGATCGCGCCGCCGCTGCGCGAGGCGGTCTTCGGCGGCGAGGACCGGCTGGCCCCGGCCTAGGGCCTCACCCGGGCCGCCGGGCGTCGTGACCCCGATCATGGGCACGCCGCGCCGCGGCGGCTAAGGTGCGTGCATGGGCGACCTGCTCCACTACTTCGCCTACGGCTCCAACCTGCACCCCGAGCGCATGCGGCTGCGCGTGCCGAGCGCGCGGCCGCTCGGTCATGCGGTGCTGAGCGGTCACCTGCTGCGCTTTCACAAGCGCTCGCTGTCCGACGGCTCGGCGAAGTGCGACGCCCACTACACGGGACGACCCGTGGACCGCGTCTACGGTGCCGTCTACAGCCTGGCGGCCGCCGAGAAGGCGGCACTGGACGCGGTCGAGGGCCCCGGCTACGAGGTCGCCGAGCGGGTGGTGATCTGCGCCGGGAGTCAGCGTGCGGTGTTCCTCTACCGCGCGCGACCCGAGACCGTGGACGCGACGCTGCAGCCCTTCGACTGGTACCACGCGCTGGTCGTCGCCGGGGCGCGCCACCACGGCCTGCCCTCGGCCTACGTGGCCCGCCTGTCGGCCGTGGCGACCTGCACCGACCCGGATGCCGCGCGCGCGGCGCGCGAGCGGCGGCTGCTCGAGCTCCCCGCCTAGTTCGACCCGCCTAGTTCGACCGGCGCGCGGTGCGCGGATCGCGCCCGTCGAGGCGCGCCGCGAGTTCCGGGGCCGGGGCGTAGCCACTGACCAGCTCGCCGGTCTCGGTGATCGAGAACGGGGTGCCGGTCAGGCCGAGCTGCACCCCGAGCTGCATGTGCTCGAGGACCGGGGTCGGGCAGTCGCCGCGCGGCAGGGTCTCGCCCGCCTTGGCGCGGGTCATGGCGTCGTTGCGGTCGGCCGCGCACCAGACGTCGACCGCCTTGCGGAACGACTCGGAGTTGGGTCCGGCGCGCGGGTAGAGCAGGTAGCGCACGCGGATGCCGAGGTCGTTGAGCTGGTCCATCTCGGCGTGCAGGCGCCGGCAGTAGGGGCAGTCGATGTCGGTGAAGGTGGTCAGCGTGTGCTTGACCTCTCCCTGCGGCTCGAAGATCACCATCTTGGTCTCGGGCACGCCCTCGAGCAGCTGCAGTCGGGCGGCGGCCACCACCGGCTCGGTCAGGTCGACGCCCTGCTCGAGGTCGAGCACGCGCCCCTGCACCGCGAGGCGCGCGTCGCCGGTCACGTACACCACCTGGGTGCCGATCACCAGCTCGTAGAGGCCCGGCAGTGGCGACGGCCCGATGCGGTCGGGGGTCAGGTCGGGCAGGCGTTCGGCGAGTGCGGCACGCACCTTGTCGATCTCGTTCTCGGCAGCGTACGGGGCGGCCGTGGCCAGGAGGCTGCCGAGCAGCAGAGCGAACAGGCGTTTCATCGGGGAGGATCCTCGGAGCGGGCGGGGTCGCGTGTGGATGGTCAGATTCGCCACTGGGCGAAAGGTTCAGAAGCGTTGCAGCATAGCAGCGCCGTCACAGCGGCTGCAGCTTGGCGTAGGCGAGCATCAGCCACTTGGCACCGACGTCGCGGAAGTTGACCTGCACGCGGGCGCTGGCACCGTCGCCCTCGAGGCCGAGCACCACGCCGTGGCCGAACTTGGCGTGGACCACCGTCTGGCCGAGCTGGAACGGCAGGTCGGCGCGGGCCGACGCGACGACCGGGCGGGTCACCCGGCCGCGCAGGCGCACCTCCTGCAGCAGCTCGGCCGGAATCTCCGACAGGAAGCGCGACGGCGGCGCCAGCGACTCGCTGCCGTGGAGGCGGCGGCGCTCGGCGTAGGTCAGGAACAGGTGACGCATCGCCCGCGTCATGCCGACGTAGGCGAGCCGACGCTCCTCCTCGAGGCGCGGGGCATCGTGCAGCGAGAGGTTGTGCGGGAACAGCCCCTCCTCCATGCCGGCCAGGAACACCAGCGGGAACTCCAGCCCCTTGGCGCTGTGCAGGGTCATCAGCTGCACGCAGTCGTCCCAGTCGGCCGCCTGGCCCTCGCCCGCCTCGAGGGCGGTGTAGGCGAGGAACGCCGTGGGCAGGTCGAGTGCCTCGTCACCGGCGTCCGGCACGAACTGGCGCGCGGCGTTGCCGAGTTCCTCGAGGTTCTCGACCCGCGCCTGGCCGCGCTCGCCCTTCTCGCGACCGTGGTACTCGAGCAAGCCGCTGCCGTGCACGACGTGGTCGACCCGCTCGCCGAGCGCCAGGCCGGCGACCGCCTCGTCCAGCTGCGCGATCAGGCCGGCGAACGCGGACAGCGCGCTGCTGGCACGGCCCGGCAGCGCACCGCTGGTGCGCAGCGCCTCCATCGCGCGCCACAGCGAGCCGCCATCGGCGCGGGCGCGCTGGCGCAGCAGCTCGAGGGTGCGCGCGCCGATGCCGCGGGGCGGGGTGTTGACCGCGCGCTCGAAGGCCGGGTCGTCGTCACGGTTGCCGAGCAGCCGCAGGTAGGCCAGCGCGTCCTTGATCTCGGCGCGCTCGAAGAAGCGCAGGCCGCCGTAGACCCGGGACGGAACCCCGGCGCCGAGCAGCGCCTCCTCGAAGACGCGCGACTGGGCGTTGGAGCGGTAGAGGATCGCCGCCCCGGCGAGCGCCTCGCCGCGCGCCTGCCAGGCGCGCACCTGCTCGACCACGAAGCGCGCCTCGTCGAGGTCGTTGAACGCCGCGTAGAGACGGATCGGCTCGCCCTGCTCCCCGCCGGTCCACAGCTGCTTGCCGAGGCGCCCGGCGTTGTGGCTGATCAGCGCGTTGGCCGCGTCGAGGATGGTCGCCGTCGAGCGGTAGTTCTGCTCCAGGCGCAGCAGCGTGGTGCCGGGGAAGTCGTCGCGCAGCTGCTGCAGGTTCTCGACCCGCGCGCCGCGCCAGCCGTAGATCGACTGGTCGTCGTCGCCGACCGCGAACAGACAGCCGGCGTCGCCGGCCAGCAGCCGCAGCCACGCGTACTGGATGCGGTTGGTGTCCTGGAACTCGTCGACCAGCAGGTGGCGGAAGCGCTGCCGGTAGTGGGCCAGCAGCTCCTCGTGCTGCAGCCACAGCTCGTGCGCGCGCAGCAGCAGCTCGGCGAAGTCGACCACGCCGGCCTGCTCGCAGGCGGCCTGGTAGGCGGTGTAGATGCGCACCATCTGCCGCTCGAACGGATCGCCGCGGTCGTCGAGGTGCTGGGGCCGGAGCCCCTCGTCCTTGCGCGCGTTGATCCAGTGCTGGGCCTGCTTGGGCGGCCAGCGCGCCTCGTCGAGGTCGAGGCCGCGCAGCACCCGGCGCAGCAGGCGGTACTGGTCATCGGCGTCGAGGATCTGGAACGCCTCGGGCAGGCCGGCTTCGCGCCAGTGGATGCGCAGCAAGCGGTGGGCGAGGCCGTGGAAGGTGCCGATCCACAGGCCGCGCGTGGGCAGGCCGAGCAGCGCCTCGGCGCGCCCGCGCATCTCGGCGGCGGCCTTGTTGGTGAAGGTCACCGCGAGCAGCGAGTGGGGCGAGACCTGCTCGACCTGCATCAGCCAGGCGAGGCGGTGGACCAGCACCCGGGTCTTGCCGCTGCCGGCGCCGGCGAGCACCAGCAGTGGGCCGGGCGGGGCGCTGACCGCCTCGCGCTGGGCCTCGTTGAGGCCGTCGAGGAGGTGCGAGACGTCCATCGCGCGCAGTCTACCAGAGCGCCGCACGCGGTTTGACCGCCCGCGCCTGGCGCCCGACAATCCGGGGCTCCTCGCCCACGCTGGAGCGGCCGTGGAACCGTGGGATGCCATCGTCGGGAGCCTGCGCGATGCCCTGGGCACCGCGCTGCGGGTGCACGAACGGATCCCGGTCGGCGGCGGCTGCATCAACGCCGCGTGGGCACTGGAGACCTCGGCCGGGCGGCTGTTCGTCAAGCTCAACGACGGCGACCGCGTCGCCATGTTCGCCGCCGAGGCGGCCGGCCTCGAGGCGCTGGCGGCGAGCGGCACGGTGCGCGTGCCGCGGCCGGTCGCCCACGGCAGCGCCGCCGGGCGCGCGTTCCTGGTCCTCGAGCACCTCGACCTGCGTGGCGGCGACCGCGCCAGCGCGGCACGCCTCGGCCGCGAGCTCGCCGCGCTGCACTCTGAGCAGGCCGACGCCTTCGGCTGGACGTGCGACAACACCATCGGCAGCACGCCGCAGCCGAACGGCCCGTGCGCGGACTGGGTCGCCTTCTGGCGCGAACGGCGTCTCGGCCACCAGCTGGCGCTGGCGGCGCGGCGCGGTCACCGCTTCCGCGGCGGCGACACCCTGCTGGCACGGCTTGACGCGTTGCTCGCCGGTCACCACCCGGCGCCGTCGCTGCTGCACGGCGACCTGTGGGGCGGCAACTGGGCGGCGCTCCCCGACGGCACGCCGGTGCTCTTCGATCCCGCGGTCTACCACGGCGACCGCGAGGCGGACCTGGCCATGACCGAACTGTTCGGCGGCTTCGACCCGGCCTTCCACGCCGCCTACCGCGAGGCGGCCCCGCTCGACGACGGCTACCCGCTGCGCCGCGACCTCTACAACCTCTACCACGTGCTCAACCACGTGAACCTGTTCGGCGGGGGCTACGCCGGCCAGGCGCAGCGACTGATCGAACGCCTGCTGACGGCCTGACCGGTCAGGACCTGGGCGGGTCGCTGTCGCCGGGCGCGTCGTCACGGCGCGAGCCGTCGTCACCGAGCTCCTCGAGTTCCGCCTCGAGCGCGGCCTGTTCCGCCTCGAGGCGGTCGAGCTCGGCCTCCATCTCGGCGTCGTTGAGCGGCGCGTCCGACGCCTCGTCGGCGCCTCCTTGCGGCTCGCCGTAGTCGGCCGCCGGGCCCTCTGCGGGGTCGGCCGCGGCCGTCGCCCCGGGCCCGGCGTAGATGCGCGAAAAGACCACGCCGAGCTCGAACAGCACCCACATCGGCAACGCCAGCAGGGTCTGCGAGATGATGTCCGGCGGGGTCAGCAGCATGCCGATCACGAACGCGCCGACGATGATGTACGGGCGCTTGGCGCGCAGGCTATCCGGGGTGGTGACCCCGGCCCAGACCAGCAGGATGGTGGCGATCGGCACCTCGAAGGCGAGGCCGAAGGCGAAGAAGATGGTCAGCACGAAGTCGAGGTAGCGGTTGATGTCGGTCATCACCTCGACGCCGACCGGCGCGGTGCTGGTGAGAAAGGCGAACACCAGCGGGAAGACGATGTAATAGGCGAAGGCGATGCCGAGGTAGAACAGCAACGAGCTGGTCACCATCAGCGGCAGCACCAGGCGCTTCTCGTGGCGGTAGAGCGCCGGGGCGACGAACGCCCACGCCTGGTAGAGCAGGTACGGCATGGCGAGGAAGATCGCCGCGACCAGCGCCAGCTTGAACGGGGTCAGGAACGGCGTCGCCACGTCGATGGCGATCATGTTGCTGCCTTCCGGCAGGTGGGCCATCAGCGGCCCCGCGACGTACTCGTAGAGGGTGTTGGCGAACGGGAACAGGCCGAGGAACAGAACCAGCACCGCGAGCACCGCGCGCAGCAGCCGGTCGCGCAGTTCGACGAGGTGGGCGAGGAACGGCTGCTCCTGCCCGACCTCGTCGTCGTCGCGCTCAGGCCCGCTCATCGTCGGCGGGCTTCTTCGCCGTCTCGGTCGGGGTCGGTTCCGGGGCGGCGACGTCGCGCGTCAGCTCGTCACGGAAGCGCTGCAGTTCCGGGGCCTCGGCCTGCTTGGTGAGCATGGTCTTGAGTTCCTCGGCGCGCAGCTCGCGGTCGATGTCGGCCTTGACGCTGTTGAACGCCGAGCGCGCGCGGCCCAGCCACAGGCCGAGGGTGCGCGCCACGCGCGGCAGCCTCTCCGGCCCGATGACCAGCAGCGCGACGACCATGATGACCGCCAGTTCCCAGAAGCCGACGTCAAACACGCGAAGGGGCTCCGCTCAGGTGCGGTGAGGGTGCGGGTTGGCGTGACGGATCAGGCCTTGTCCTTGTCCTTAGAGGTGACCTCGCCATCGATGGTCTGGCCCTGGCCGGCGTCGTCGATCGCCTTGGCATCGCCCTTGCCCTCGCCCTTGGCCTCCTCGCCGTCCTTGACCGCGCTGCGGAAGCTCTTGATCGCGCCGCCGATGTCGCCGCCGATGTTGCGCAGCTTCTTGGTGCCGAACAACAGCACGACGATCGCCAGAATGATCAGCAGCTGCCAGATACTGATGCCCATGCCCGTGTCTCCTCCGGTCTGTATGTGGTGTCTAGTCTCGTGACGGGGTCTCGCCCCGGGCCGCCTTCTCGGCGAGACCGGAGAGGCCGAACCGGCGCTCGAGCTCGGCGAGCACCGCCTGCGGCCCGAGCCCCTGCTGCGCGAGCATGACCAGGCTATGAAACCATAGATCCGCGGTCTCCTGCACGAGGTGCGCGGGATCGCCCTGCTTGGCCGCGAGGATGGTTTCGACCGCCTCCTCGCCGACCTTCTGCAGGATGGCGTCGAGGCCGGCGGCGTAGAGACCGGCGACGTACGAGCGCTCGGGATCGGCCGCCTTGCGCGCCTCGAGCACCGCGGCGAGCTGGCTGAGGACGGCGTCGCTCATCCGCCCTTGCCATAGATCGCCTCGGGCGACTTCTCGACCGGTTCGACCTCGACCCAGTGTTCGCCCTCGAGGCGGCGGAAGAAGCAGTGACGGCGTCCGGTGTGGCAGGCGATACCGCCGACCTGCTCGACGCTCAGGACGATCACGTCCTTGTCGCAGTCCAGGCGGATCTCGCGCACCCTCTGCACGTGACCCGACTCCTCGCCCTTGCGCCACAGCTTCTTGCGCGAACGCGACCAGTAGACGGCCCGCCCCTCGCGCGCGGTCAGCGCCAGCGACTCGCGGTTCATCCAGGCGAGCATCAGCATCTCGCCACTGTCGGCATCGCGGGCGACGGCCGGCACCAGGCCGTCGTCGGTCCACTTGATCTCGTCGAGCCAGGCGTGGGTCATGGTGTCGTGGTTCCTCGCGGCGGGGCGGTGCGACGGTGGCCGGCCATTATGCGCATCCACCCGGCACGCGGCCAGTACGCCTCAGAGACGCACCTCGATGCCGTGCGCGGCCATGTGGCGCTTGGCCGCCCCGATGGTGTGCTCACCGAAGTGGAAGATGCTCGCCGCGAGCACCGCGTCGGCGGCCCCGTCGCGCACCCCCTCGACCAGGTGGTCGAGCGTGCCGACCCCGCCCGAGGCGATCACCGGCACGTCGACCGCCTCGCTGATCGCGCGGGTCAGCGCCAGATCGAAGCCGCTCTTGGTGCCGTCGCGGTCCATGCTGGTGAGCAGGATCTCGCCGGCGCCGTAGGCGGTCATGCGCCGGGCCCAATCGATGGCATCGAGCCCGGTCGGCTTGCGCCCGCCGTGGGTGAAGATCTCCCAGCGCGGCGGATCGTCGGCGACCTGCTTGGCGTCGATGGCGACGACGATGCACTGCGCGCCGAAGCGCTCTGCGGCCGCCTTGACGAACTCCGGGTCGTGCACCGCGGCGGTGTTGATCGAGACCTTGTCGGCACCGGCGTTGAGCAGGCGACGGATGTCGTCGAGGCTGCGGATGCCGCCGCCTACGGTCAGCGGGATGAACACCTCGCCGGCCACCGCCTCGACCACGTGCAACATGGTGTCGCGGTCGTCGGAGCTGGCGGTGATATCGAGGAAGGTCAGTTCGTCGGCACCCTCGGCGTCGTAGCGGCGCGCGACTTCGACCGGGTCGCCGGCGTCGCGGATGTCGACGAAGCGCACCCCCTTCACCACACGACCGCGGTCAACATCGAGACACGGGATGATGCGCTTGGCGAGACCCACGCTCAAACCTTGAACGGATCGCTGCTGAGCTCGTCGGCGAGGCGCTGCCCGTCGGCGAGGTCGAGGGTGCCCTCGTAGATCGCACGCC
>JBFIFF010000017.1:0-13127 GCA_041602955.1 Gammaproteobacteria bacterium
CGCCCTGCGGGACGCCGGCGCCGCGCTGGTCGACACCGCGGTGACGGACGCCGCGCGTCTCGAGATCGTGCTCTTCGACGAGACCGAGGTGCTCTCCGCCCTCGGCATCGGTAGCACGCGCCGCGACCACCTGGTGACCACGCGCATCGACTACACGCTGCGCACCGTCGACGAGGCGGCACCGCGCTCGGGCAGCATCACGGCGAACCGCACCGTGCAGAGCAGTGCCGACCAGGTCAACGCGGCTCAGGCCGAGGTGCGACGCGCCAGGCGTGAACTGCGCGACGAGGTGATCGCCACGCTGCTCCGGCGCCTCGCCGCGGGCGGCTGAGCCGCCGTGCGCACGCGTCCGGAGACCCTCGCCGGCAGACGCGACCTAGCCCCGGTCTACCTGCTGGCCGGCGACGAGCCGCTGCAGCAGACCGAGGCGGCCGACCTGCTGCGCCAGCGCGCGCGGGAGGCGGGCTACACCGAACGCGAGGTGTTCGACACCGGCGACAGCGGCTTCGACTGGCGCGAACTGGCCGCCGCCGGCGCCAGCCTGTCGCTGTTCGCCGCCCGGCGCCTGTTCGAGCTGCGTCTCGGCACCGGCGCCATCGGCAAGGAGGGGGGCGAGGCGCTCGTGGCCTACTGCGCCGCGCCGCCGCCCGACGTCATGCTGATCGCCACCTGCACGACCTTCGACACCAGGCTCAAAAACGCGCGCTGGGTCAAGGCGATCGACGGGGTCGGTGCAATCGTCGAGTGCACTCTGCCCAAGGGGCGCGGGCTGGCACAGTGGATCGGCCAGCGCCTGCGCGACCGCGGCCTGCGGCCCGACGCGGAGGCGACCGCGCTGCTGGTCGAGCGCGTCGAGGGCAACCTGGTCGCCGCGGCCCAGGAGATCGACAAGCTGCTGCTGCTCAACGGTCCCGGTGCGATCGGCGTCGACGCGGTGTTGCGGTCGGTCACGGACAGTTCGCGCTTCAGCGTGTACGATCTGGTCGATGCAACCCTCGAGGCGCGCCTGGACCGCGCCCTGCGGGTCCTCGACGGGTTGCGTGGTGAGGGCACCGAACCGGTGCTGGTGCTGTGGGCCCTGGCGCGCGAGGTGCGTGGC
The DNA here is from genome assembly GCA_041602955.1 of Gammaproteobacteria bacterium. Lineage (GTDB taxonomy): Bacteria > Pseudomonadota > Gammaproteobacteria > QNFN01 > QNFN01 > QNFN01. The sequence continues at coordinate 1,100 of JBFIFF010000017.1, forward strand.
CTGTGCAGCATGGCGCGCATGGCGGCCGGCGGTGCGCAGGTGCCGCGCGTGCTCGAGGCGCACCGCGTCTGGTCCTCGCGCAAGGGGCTGGTCGGCGCGGCGCTGAAACGCGGCGATCTCGCCTGCTGGAGCGACGGCCTGGGCGACTGCGCGCGGGTCGACCGCGTGATCAAGGGACGCGAGGCGGGGGATCCGTGGCGCGCCCTGCGCGAACTGGTCACCCGGCTCGCCGGCGGGCCGGACCTGGCGCTGAACTGAACCGAAGGCCCGGCGCTGCCGGGCCGCGATGCTGGACGACACGATGGAGCAGAAGGTCGAAGAGTACATGCAGGGGGTCGGGCGCCGCGCCCGGGCCGCCGCGCGCGACATGAGCCGGGCCGAGACCGGCGCCAAGAACGCCGCCCTGCTGGCGACCGCGGCGGCGATCGAGGCACGCGTCGACGCGCTGCGCGAGGCCAACGGCCGGGATCTCGAGGCGGGCCGCGCGGGGGGGCTCGACGCGGCGCTGCTGGACCGCCTCGAACTGACCCCGCAGCGCATCGCCGACATGGCCGAGGGGCTGCGTCAGGTCGCGGCCCTGCCCGATCCGGTTGGCTCCATCGAGGGACTCGACTACCGCCCGTCGGGCATCCAGGTCGGACGGATGCGCGTGCCGCTCGGCGTCATCGGCATCATCTACGAGTCGCGTCCGAACGTCACCGCCGACGCCGCGGCGCTGTGCCTGAAGTCGGGCAACGCCTGCATCCTGCGCGGCGGCTCGGAGGCGTTCCACTCCAACACCGCGATCGCTGCCTGCATTCACGCCGGGCTCGCCGAGGCGGGGTTGCCGGCCGACGCGGTGCAGGTGCTCGAGACCACCGACCGCGCCGCGGTCGGCGCGCTGATCACCATGCCCGAGTACGTCGACGTCATCGTGCCGCGCGGCGGCAAGGGGCTGATCGAGCGCATCAGCGGCGAGGCGCGCGTGCCCGTGATCAAGCACCTGCACGGCATCTGCCACGTCTACATCGACGACCGTGCCGACCTGGCCAAGGCGGTGTCCATCGCGTTCAACGCCAAGTGCCAGCGCTACGGCACCTGCAACACCATGGAGACGCTGCTGGTGCACGAGGGCGTGGCCGCACGGGTGCTGCCCGAACTCGCCGCGAAGTACCGCGACGAAGGGGTCGAGCTGCGCGGCTGCGACGCGACCCGCGCACTGCTCCCCGACTGCGCCCCGGCCAGCGACGCGGACTGGGACACCGAGTACCTGGCGCCGATCCTGTCGATCCGCGTACTCGCCAGCCTCGACGCGGCCATGGCGCACATCGCCGCGCACGGCTCCGGCCATACCGAGTCGATCGTCACCGAGGACCTCGGTCGCGCGCGCCGCTTCCTGCGCGAGGTCGACTCCAGCTCGGTGATGGTCAACGCGTCGACGCGCTTCGCCGACGGCTTCGAGTACGGCCTCGGCGCGGAGATCGGCATCAGCACCGACAAGCTGCACGTACGCGGCCCGGTCGGCCTCGAGGGGCTGACCTCGCAGAAGTTCGTCGTGCTCGGCGACGGTCACGTGCGCGGGTGAGGGGTTGAGCTTGCGGCCGGCCATCGGCCTGTTCGGGGGCACCTTCGACCCGGTCCACAGCGGCCACCTCAGGGTTGCGCTCGATGCCCGCGAGGGTCTCGGACTCGACGAGGTGCGCCTGCTGCCGGCACGCGAGCCGCCGCACCGTCCGCCGCCGGGCGCCACACCCGAACAGCGTCGCGACCTGCTCGAGGCCGCCGTGGACGGCGTGCGCGGATTGCGCGTCGACGCCCGTGAGCTGGCGCGGCCCGGCCCCTCGTATACCGTCGATACCCTCGCGGAGCTGCGCGACGAGGTCGGCCCGGAGCAGCCGCTCGTGCTGCTGGTCGGCGTCGACGCCTTCCACGGCCTGCCGGACTGGCACCGCTGGCACGCACTGTTCGACCTGGCACACCTGGTGGTGCTGCAGCGTCCGGGCCAGGTCCCCGGGCTGTCACCGGCGCTGGCCGCCGAGGTCGATGCCCGCGCGACCGACGCTGCCGCCGATCTGCACGGCGCGCCGTCCGGGCGCGTGCTTGCCTGGCGCGTCACCCAGCTCGAGATCAGCGCCAGCGACATCCGCGCGCGGGTCGCCGCCGGGCGCAGCATCCGCTACCTGGTCCCCGACCGGGTGCACGACACCATCCACCGCCTCGGGCTCTACCGCGCGCCTGAACCCGCGCAGGCCCGGGCCTGACAGGACACACCATGCAGAACGAAGAGCTCAAGGACCTGGCCGTCGCGGCCCTCGAGGACCTCAAGGCGCTCGAGCTCAAGACCCTCGACGTCCACGACATGACCACCATCACCGACTGGATGGTGATCGCCAGCGGCACCTCCGGCCGCCACGTGAAATCGCTCGCCGACCACGTCGTCACCCGCGCCAAGGAGGCCGGGGTGCGCCCGCTCGGGGTCGAGGGCGAGCGCGAGGGGGAGTGGGTGCTGGTCGACCTCGGCAGCGTCGTGGTGCACGTCATGCAGCCGCGCGTGCGCGACTTCTACAACCTCGAGAAGCTCTGGAGCAGCATCGAGTCGGCGCGCGCGCACGAGGCCTGAGTGCGCCTCCAGCTGGTCGCCGTCGGGCAGAAGATGCCGGCCTGGGTGGCCGAGGGGTGGGCCACGTTCGCCAAGCGCCTGCCGCGCGACTGCCCCCTGCAACTGGTCGAGCTGGCCGCCGGCCAGCGCGGGCGCAAGGCCGACCCGGCACGCGCGCGGCGCGACGAGGGCGAGCGCATGCTCGCGGCGACCCCCGCCGGTGCGCACGTCGTCGCGCTGGAGGTGACTGGCCAGGCGTGGGACACCGCGACGCTGGCGCAACGCATGCAACAGTGGCGCGGCGGCGGCCGCGACGTGGCGTTGCTGGTCGGTGGCCCCGACGGCCTCGACCCGCGCTGCCTGGAGCGGGCCGACGAGTGCTGGTCGCTCTCCCCGCTCACCTTCCCGCACATGCTGGTGCGGGTGATCGTCGCCGAGCAGCTCTACCGCGCCTGGAGCCTGCTCAGCCACCACCCGTACCACCGCGAGTGAGCACCCGGTGAGCCCTCTGCTCCTCGCCTCGCAGTCGCCGCGACGACGCGAACTGCTCGACCAGATCGGCGTCGCCTATCGCGTGGTGGCGGTGGCGGTCGACGAGACGCGCCACCCGCGGGAGGCGCCGGCGGTCTACGTCGAGCGCCTCGCCCGTGCCAAGGCGGTCGCGGGGCTGGCGGCGGGCGGTGGCCCGGCGCTCGGCGCCGACACCGTCGTCGTGCTCGACGACGACGTCCTCGGCAAGCCGGTCGACCGCGCCGACGGCGTGGCCATGCTCACGCGCCTTTCCGGCCGTCGTCACGACGTCCTCACCGCGGTCGCCCTGGCCACGGCCGACGACGTGGCCTGCCGGCTGAGCGTCAGCCACGTCACCTTCCGCACGCTGGCCAGCACCGAGATCGCCGCCTACTGGGCAACCGGCGAGCCGGCCGACAAGGCGGGCGCCTACGCCATCCAGGGCCGCGCGGCGCTGTTCGTCACCCGTCTCGAGGGCAGCTATTCGGGGGTGATGGGGCTGCCGCTGTTCGAGACCGGGGAACTGCTGCGTCTGGCCGGCCGCGAGGCGGGGTGGTGACGCGTGGCCGCTGATCCGATAATGCCCATCAACCCCGAGGCCATGGGCAGAGCCCCGCAGCGAGCGATGAACGGCGAGATCCTGATCAACGTCACCCCGCAGGAGACCCGCGTCGCGATGGTCGAGAACGGCGTGCTGCAGGAGGTGTTCGTCGAGCGCGCGCGCCGCCGCGGCATCGTCGGCAACCTGTACAAGGGGCGCGTCTGCCGCGTGCTGCCCGGCATGGAGGCGGCGTTCGTCGAGGCGGGCCTGGCGCGCACCGCGTTCCTGCACGTCTCCGACATCGCCGTGGCGCAGGGTGACGACGCCGAAGGCGACGAGGCGTCCCCCGAGGGCCAGGGCGGTACGCCGGCCAACGGACGCCGCGAGTCGATCGCGCGCCTGCTGCACGAAGGGCAGGAGCTGATGGTCCAGGTGACCAAGGACCCCATCGGCAGCAAGGGGGCGCGGCTGACCAGCCACATCAGCATCCCGTCGCGCTACCTGGTGTTCATGCCCGATGCGACCAACGTCGGCGTCTCGCAGCGCATCGAGGACGAGGCCGAACGCGAGCGCCTGCGCGAGCTGGTGCTGCAGTGGGGCGACCGCGAGGGCGGCGGGGGCTACATCGTGCGCACCGCCGCCGAGGGGGCGAGTGCCGACGCGCTGCGCGCCGACATGCGCTTCCTGCAGAAGCTGTGGGCCTCGATCGTCGAGCGCGGCCGTGATGCCACCGCCGGTACCCTGGTCCACGAGGACCTGCCGCTGGCGCTGCGCGCGCTGCGCGACCTGGTCGGCACCGACATCGAGCGCATCCGCATCGACTCGCGCGAGAGCTTCCAGCGTGCGGTCGAGTTCGCCACCGCGTTCATCCCCGAGGTGGTCGAGCGCATCGAGTACTACCCGGGCGAGCGCCCGCTGTTCGACCTCTACTCGGTCGAGGACGAGATCCAGCGCGCCCTCGAGCGCAAGGTGCCGTTGAAGTCGGGCGGCTACCTGGTGATCGACCAGACCGAGGCGATGACCACCATCGACGTCAACACCGGCGGCTACGTCGGCCACACCAACCTCGAGGAGACGATCTTCAAGACCAACCTCGAGGCGACCCAGGCGATCGCGCGCCAGCTGCGCCTGCGCAACCTCGGCGGCATCATCATCCTCGACTTCATCGACATGACCGACGAGGAGCACAAGCGCCAGGTGCTGCAGGCGCTGGAGGCGAGCCTGGAGCGCAGCGGATCGAAGTGTCAGCTGGGCGAGGTCTCGCCGCTGGGGCTGGTCGAGATGACCCGCAAGCGCACCCGCGAGAGCCTCGGCCAGGTGCTGTGCGAGCCGTGCCCGACCTGCAACGGCAGGGGGCACCTGAAGACCCCCGAGACGGTGTGCTACGAGGTGTTCCGCGAGATCCTGCGCGCCGAGCGCCAGTTCGCCCCGCGCCAGTTCCTGGTGCTGGCATCGCAGGAGGTTGTCGACCTCCTGCTCGACGAGGAGGCGACCAGCCTGGCCGAACTCGAGGCGTTCATCGGCAAGCCGATCAAGTTCCAGGTCGAGCAGCTCTACACCCAGGAGCAGTTCGACGTCGTGCTGATGTAGGGGAGGGCGTCCGCCCGGACGCCGCGCTTCCGTGACCAAGGACATCGACCCCCGCCTGCGCCACCTCTTCTGGTTCGTCGCCGAGCTGTTCGCGGCGCTGCTCTCGGCGGTCGCCCTGCTGCTGATCGTGGTGCGCCTCGCGCTGCCACATGCGGCGATCTTCAAGCCGCACCTCGAGGTCTGGTTCTCGCACGCCCTCGGCGAGACGGTGCGCATCGGCGAGGTGAGCGCGCACTGGCCCGGGCTCGACATGGCCGTGGTGCTGAACGACGTCGCGCTGCTCGATGCACGCGGCGAGCCGCGCGCCGAGTTCGATCGCGCCTACGTCAGTATCGACCCGATGCGTTCGCTGCTGCGCGGCAAGCCGGTGCTCCATGCGCTGCATCTCGACGGCCTGCAGGTGAGCCTGTTCGGCGACATCTTCGCCGCCAACACCGCTCCGGCGCCGCCGCGGGCCGACGCGCAGGCCGTCCAGTTGGGGGACGACTTCGGCTGGTTCCTGCCGTGGCTGTTCACGCAGCGCCAGATCGACATCACCTCCGGCCGGCTGTTGTGGTACGACCCGGTCAGCGAGCAGCCGCAGGCGAACGGCTTCTCGCTGCGCTCGCGCAACGAGGGGGGGCACCACAGCCTCGCGGCGCACATCGACACCCGGTCGGGCGACGGGGTCATCGACCTGGCCGCGGAGATCGACGGCGCGGCCGGCGCGCCCGCGGAGTGGGGTGGCAGCCTCTACCTGCGCGGCCGGCGGGTGCAGTGGCGTGGCGTGGTCCTGCTCGCCGAACAGGCGTCCCCGGGCAGCACCGCCGGTCTGCTGCCGCTCGACGCCGAGCTCGGGCTGCCCGGCATAACCGACTTCGAGCTGTGGGGCGAGCTGCGCGAAGGGCAACTCCGCCGCGTCGCCGGCGAGGCGGCGGTCAGTGCCCCCAGCGAACACCAACAGCATGGCGTTGCGCGGGTCGCGACGCGCTTCGACTGGCGTCCGGTCGACGCCGGTTGGGAGGTGGCGGTCGACGGCGTCGAGGTCGAACCGGTCGACGGCGGCCGTTTCCGCACCGGTCCGGCCGCCGTGCGCTACACCGGCGGCAGCGACGGGCCCCTGGTCGAGGCCGGGCTCGCCTGGGTCGACGTCGGCGTCCTGCGGCAACTCGCGCTGGCCGGCAGCTGGCTCGGCGAGGAGTCCGCAACCCGGCTCGATGCGCTCGCTCCAAGCGGCCAGTTCTACGACCTGCGCGGCGTCTGGCGGGGTGGCGCCGACGCGCGGGAGACCGACTGGCGCGTGGTCGGGGAGCTGTGGGACGCCAGGCTGAACCCGTGGCAGGCGTGGCCCGGGGTCCAGGGAGTGCGCGTGGCGTTCGACGTCGGGCCCCGGGGCGGGCGCGGCACGCTGTTCGGTCGCGACACCGTCGTCAGCCTGCCGCGGCTGTTCCGCGAGCCGCTAATCGGCGAGCGCGTCTCCGGCGCGCTACAGCTGCTGCGCGAGCCCGAGGGTTGGCGGTTGCGCAGCGAGGCGCTGGAGATCGACACCGCGCACATCCACACCGTCACGCGGCTGGATGCGCTGCTGCCCGACGGCGGCGAGGCGCCCTTCCTCGATCTCGAGGTCGGCTACCGCGACGGCGAGGTGGCCGAGGTGTGGCGTTACCTGCCGGTCGGCATCATGCCCGCGGGCGTGGTCACATGGCTCGAACATGCGCTGGTCGACGGCCGCGTGGTCGGTGGCGGGATGGTGCTGCACGGACCGCTCGACCGCTTCCCCTTCGACGCGCACGACGGGCGCTTCCAGGTGCGCTTCGAGGTCGAGGAGATGACCCTCGACTACCTCGAGGGGTGGCCGCGTATCGAGGGCCTCGGCGCCTGGACCACCTTCGACGGACGCGGCATGCACATCGCGGCCCACACGGGGCGCATCCTCGGCGCCGAGCTCGGACCGACCGATGCCGTGACCCGCGACCTGACCGCCAAGAATTCGCACCTGCATGTCGAGGGAAAGGTCACAGGGGATGCCGAGGCCGGCCTGAGCTACCTGCGCGAGAGCCCGCTGCGCGCGCGCTTCGGCGACTACCTCGCGGTGGCCAAAGCCGGCGGGCGACTGGACCTCGGACTCGGCCTCGACATCGTTCTAGCCACCGGCGAGACCCGCGTCGACGGCACCATCGACCTCGCCGACGCCACGCTCGACCTGCCGGCCTACGGCATCGTGCTGCACAACAGCCACGGCCGTTTGGCCTTCGACAACGCCTCCCTGGTCGGCGACGGGCTGGCTGCCGAGTGGCGCGGCATGGCGACCGAGGTGGACGTGCGCGTGCCCGACGACCCCGCGGCGGGACGCAACGGGCCGCGCATCGCCGCCCGCGGCCGTGCCGGAGCGGCGCAGTTCGCCGAGCTGCTGCCGGCACCGCTCGCCGCGCGCCTGGCGGGCGAACTGCCCTGGGAGGTGGTCGTCGGCGTCAACGAATCGGCGAACGGACGGGTCGACGGCGTCGTCATCCGTGCCACGAGCGACCTGGCCGGGCTCGCGGTCGACCTGCCGTCACCGCTCGGCAAGCCGGCCGGGCGCCGCCTGCCGCTGCGGGTCGAGGCCTTGTTGCCGGCCGACGCGGCGCCACGGCTCGACGCCGACTACGGCCCGCTCTCGCTGGTCGCCGAGTTGCAGCGCGGGGAGTCCGGGGTCACGCTGCCGCGTGCCGCGCTGGCCCTCGACGCCGGTCCCGCCACGCTGCCCGAGGCGTCGGGGTGGAAGATCGCGCTGGGCGGCACCCCGCCCGACCTCGACGGCTGGCGCGCCGTGGCCGGGGAACTGGCCGCCACGGCCGGACCGGCACATGCAGGACCGCCCGTGGAGGTGGTGGCGCGCTTCGACCGCCTCCCGCTGGGCGAGACGCTGGCGCTGCACGAGGTCGACGCGCGCCTCGAGACCGACGGCGACGCCTGGCAGGTCGCGCTGCGCAGCCGCGAGGCGGTCGGCAGGTTCCGCCTGCCCCGGGGTGGAGGACGCGAGGTCCCGGTGACCGGCCACCTCGAGCGGATGAACCTCGCCTACGACCGCGACCCGGCACGGCGTCCTGACCCGGAGCCCGACCGGGCGCCCCCGGATCCTGGCGACCCGGACCCGCGCACGCTGCCCGGCCTGCAGCTGGAGGTTGACGCGCTGGTGGTCAACGGGGTCGGACTCGGTGCCCTGACCGTGCAAGCCGACCCGACCGCCGAGGGGCTGCGCATCGCCCAGATCGTGCTCGACGCCCCGGACTGGATCCTCACCGGGATCGGGCGCTGGGAGAGCGGTGCCGAGGGCATCGCCACCACCCTCGACCTGGCCCTGGACACCACGCAGGTCAGCCGTCTCGTCACCGCGATCCTCGGTCCGGGCGACCTCGTCGCCGATGAGGGCCACTTCAGCGCCAACCTGACCTGGCCCGGGGCCCCCCAGCACGTGTCGCTGGCCACCCTGGACGGTTCACTGACTCTGCGCCTGGTCAACGGCACGCTGACCGAGGTCGACCCCGGCCTCGGTCGCCTGTTCAGCCTGGTCAACCTGCGCACCCTCGGCCGCCGGCTGGCGCTCGATTTCAGCGACCTGGTCGACAAGGGGACCCAGTTCGACGCCATCTCCGGTCGCTTCGTCTTCAGCGGCGGCGACGCCTTCACCAACGACCTCCTGATCGAGACCTCGGGCGCGACCATCAACCTGATGGGGCGCACCGGGCTGGTGGCGCGGGACTACGACCAGGTGATGACCGTCCTGCCGCAGGCCTCCGGTGCGCTGCCGCTCGCGGGGACGCTGCTGGGCGGGCCCGCGGTCGGTGCCGTGCTGCTGTTGTTCAACGAGGTCTTCTCCGAGCAGATCGAGGAGATCAGCCGCGTGCAGTACCGGGTCAGCGGACCGTGGGACAAGCCTCACATGGAGCGCATCGGCAGCGAGCCGAGCGAGCCGCAGACCGACACGCTGCCGCAGGCGGGCGGGCGATGAACTCCCGCGGCGACCCGGAGCGGGCTAAGCTTCGGCCGATGAGGTTTCTGCTGCCGCTGCTGCTCTGGTCGTGTACCGCGCTGGTTCGTGCCGCCGACGGTCCGTGGACCCTCGACGCCGAGTTCTGGGCCGTGCCGCGCAGCGGCGAGACGGTGCTCGCCGAGCCGACCCTGCGCGCCGCGGTCGACACGCTGATGTCCCGCGGGGAGGACAGCCGGCTGGTGATCCGCTACCCCGGTGGCGAGACCGGGCAGTTGTGGGCGCAGGAGTTGCGTGGCTGGCTGGTTGCGCTCGGCGTGGCCTCGGCGCGCATCGTCACCGAGCCGGGCGGTGTGCGCGACGACCAGCTGCAGCTGATGGTGGAGCCTTGAGCGAAGCGGCGCGGGGCGCGCTCGCCGCGGTGCAGATGGTCTCCGGCGCGGAGCCGCCAGCCAACCTCGCCGCCGCGGAGCGGCTGATCGGCACGGCCGCGGCGCGCGGTGCCCGGCTGGTGGTGCTGCCGGAGAACTTCGCGCTCATGGGCCGGCGCGAGGAGGACAAGCTCGTGCACGCCGAGCCCGACGGCGACGGCCCGCTGCAGGCGTTCCTCGCCACGGCCGCCGCGCGTCACGGGGTCTGGCTGGTCGGCGGCACGCTGCCGCTGGCGACCGAGGACCCGGGCCGGGTGCGCGCCGCCTGCCTGCTCTACGACGACCGGGGCCGCCGCGTCGCGCGCTATGACAAGATCCACCTGTTCGACGTCGCGGTGGCTGAGACCGGCGAGCGCTACGCCGAGTCCGAGACCATCGCGCCGGGGGATGTGCCGGTGGTGGTCGACACCCCGCTCGGCCGGCTCGGCCTGGCGGTCTGCTACGACCTGCGCTTTCCCGAGCTGTTCCGCACCATGCTCGACGACGGCATGGAACTGCTCGCGCTGCCGGCCGCGTTCACCGCCACCACCGGCCGCGTGCACTGGGAGGCGTTGCTGCGCGCCCGCGCCATCGAGAACCTCTGCTACGTGGTCGCCGCGGCGCAGGGGGGCCGCCACCCGGGCGGGCGCGAGACCCATGGCGAGAGCCTGGTGATCGATCCGTGGGGCACGGTGCTCGACCGTCTTGGGCGGGGCGAGGGCGTGGCCGTGGGCACCTGCGACCGGCAGCTGCTCGAGCGCACCCGGCGCACCTTCCCGGCGTTGGCGCACCGCCGTATCGGCCGGGGTGCCGGCGCATGACCCTGCTCTCGGCCATCATCACGCTGCTGCTGGTCATGGACCCGCTCGGCAACGTGCCCTCCTTCCTCGCCGTGCTGCGCGACGTGCCGCCCGAGCGGCGTCGGCCGATCATCCTGCGCGAGTCGCTGATCGCCTTCGGCATCCTGCTGCTGTTCCTCGCGGTCGGCCCGGGGCTGATGTCGGTGTTGCGCCTCGAGGAGCCGTCGCTCTCCATCGCCGGCGGCATCATCCTGTTCCTGATCGCGATCAAGATGATCTTCCCGCAGGGCAAGGGCATGTTCAGCGACCTGCCGGCGGGCGAACCGCTGGTGGTGCCACTGGCCACGCCGCTGATCGCCGGGCCCTCGGCGATGGCCACCGTGCTGCTGCTCGTCACCCGCGAACCCGACCGCTTCCTCGAGTGGGGGCTGGCGATCACGGTGTCGTGCGCGATCACCACCGCGGTGCTGGTGCTGTGCAACCCGCTGCATCGCCTGCTCGGCGAGCGCGGGTTGCTCGCCGTGCAGCGGTTGATGGGCATGATCCTGACCACCATCGCCGTGCAGATGTTCCTGACCGGCGTGCGCAGCTTCCTCGCCGCCGGCTGAGACGCGGCTGAACTCCCGGCAGAGCGCCGGGTCCACCAGGCATGGCCGGCCTGACCGGGCCGGTTACGAGGCAACCTCCATGAACCGATTCCTGCGCATTCTTGCCCTGGGCCTGCTCGGGGCCACCTGGCTCACCCCGGCGCGCGCCGCGCCCGTCTACGTCGACGCGGCCTGGCTCGAGCCGCGGCTCGGCGATCCGTCGATCGTGCTGGTCGACATGGCCACCGACCCGACCCAGTACCAGCGCTTCCACCTGCCGGGTGCCGTCTACCTGCCCTACGACGCACTGGTCCGTCGCGAGCGCACCGGCGTGGTGCTGCGCGTCGACGACGCGCGGCTGTTCCAGGTGCTGGGTTTCCTCGGCATCACCGCCGACACCCATGTCGTGGTCTACGACGACATGGGTGGGCTCAACGCCAGCCGGCTGTTCTGGGAACTCGAGCGCGTCGGACACGCGAAGGTCTCGGTGCTCGAGGGCGGCCTGGTCGACTGGATCCTGGGCGGGCGCAAGGTGGAGGCGACCCCGGTCCAGCCCAAGCCGGTCACCTACGTCCCGCAGGGTGAGGGCCGTGCCAACGAGGTGGATCTCGTCGCGGTCAAGGCCGCGTCCGGCGACGGTTCTGCGGCGATTCTCGACGTGCGCACCCCCGAGGAATACAACTGCGACCCGCGCAACAAGCGCAGCGGCCACATCCCCGGCGCGAAGCATTGGCCGTGGGATCGCTCGGTGGCCTTCGACAAGGGCTTCACGCGCACCCCGGTGCCGGAGCTGACCGCCTCGCTCGAGGCGCTCGGCGTGGCCGACAAGAACCGGCCGGTCATCACCTACTGCCGTTCCGGTCACCGCGCCTCGCAGAGCTACCTGACCTTGCGCGCGCTGGGCTACGAAGATGTGCGCCTCTACGATGGTTCCATGCTCGACTACGAGCGTGACAGGGAGGCCCAGTTCGAGTGTCAGCCGCGGACCTGACCCGGGGAGGTCGGCCACGCAACCCGGGTTACTCCATGCGAATCAGGGGCTTGTCGATTACCCTCTGCGCCC
>JBFIFF010000018.1:0-12863 GCA_041602955.1 Gammaproteobacteria bacterium
GCCCGCGAAGGAGGAGAATCGATGGAAACCCTGCAATCGGGCAGTGACGTCCTTTTCGTGTTGCTTGGCGCCATCATGGTGCTGGCCATGCACTCCGGGTTTGCCTTCCTCGAGGTAGGCACGGTGCGCCACAAGAACCAGGTCAACGCGCTGGTCAAGATCCTGACCGACTTCTCGATCTCGACGATCGCGTACTTCTTCATCGGCTACATGGTGGCCTACGGCACCGGCTTCCTCGACGCCGCACCGAGCCTGGTCGAGAACAACGGCTACGAGCTGGTCAAGTTCTTCTTCCTGCTCACCTTCGCCGCGGCGATCCCGGCGATTGTCTCCGGCGGCATCGCGGAGCGCGCGCGCTTCTACCCGCAGCTGGTCGCGACCTTTCTGCTGGTCAGCCTGATCTACCCGTTCTTCGAGGGCATCACCTGGAACGGCAACTTCGGCATCCAGGACTGGTTCGAGAGCACGTTCGGCGCCGGCTTCCACGACTTTGCAGGCTCCATCGTGGTGCACGCCGTCGGCGGCTGGGTCGCGCTGACCGCGGTGCTGCTGCTCGGCCCGCGCCAGGGGCGCTACGGCAAGGATGGCGGCATGACCGCACACCCGCCGTCGAGCATCCCGTTCCTCGCGCTCGGGGCGTGGATCCTGACCGTCGGCTGGTTCGGCTTCAACGTCATGTCGGCGCAGAGTGTCGAGGGCATCTCCGGCCTGGTCGCGGTCAACTCGCTGATGGCGATGGTCGGTGGCATCCTCGCGGCGTTGTTCGTCGGCAAGAACGACCCCGGCTTCGTGCACAACGGCCCGCTGGCCGGGCTGGTTGCGATCTGTGCCGGTTCGGACCTGATGCACCCGCTCGGTGCGCTGGCGACCGGCGCGGTGGCCGGTGGCCTGTTCGTCTGGACCTTCACGCTGACCCAGAACAAGTGGAAGATCGACGACGTGCTCGGCGTCTGGCCGCTGCACGGCCTGTGCGGGCTGTGGGGCGGCATCGCGGCCGGCATCTTCGGCCTCGAGGCGCTCGGTGGGCTCGGCGGCGTGCACCCGCTGGTGCAGCTGCTCGGCTCGGCGCTCGGCGTCGGCGTCGCGCTGGTCGGCGGCGTCCTGGTCTACGGCACGATCAAGGCCTCGGTCGGCCTGCGTCTGAGCCAGGAGGAGGAGTTCGACGGCGCCGACCTCTCGATCCACAAGATCAGCGCCACACCGACCAAGGACTGAGACGACATCGTAATGGCTGGGGCGGGTCGCGTCGCGGCCCGCCCCGCGCCGTGACTCAGGGCCGGTAGGCCGCGCGGGCGGTGTCGGTCTCCCACAGCACCACCTCGACCACCGGGAAGCCGGCCTCGCGCGCCACCTCGTAGAGCATCCGCGCGATGTTCTCCGCGGTCGGGTTGCGCTTCATCGTGAACACCCGCTCGCCGCCCGCCTGCAGCGCCGGCAGCACCGGGTCGTCGGGGTGCAGCAACAGGGTGTGGTCGATCTCGCGCTCGACCCACGCCTTGAGCACGTCGCCGACCTCGCTGAAGTCGCGCACCATGCCCTGGCCGTCGAGCTCGGCCGCCTCGAGGGTGATCTCGGCGCGGGCGTTGTGCCCGTGCAGGTGGCGGCACTTGCCGGCGTGGTCCAGCAGCCGGTGGCCGTAGCAGAAGCTGATCTGTTTGGTGATCCGGTACATCGCGGCGGCAACGACTGGAAGGGGAAGTGATTCTAGCCGCCGCTGCATGCGGAGGCCACGCCGGGCGCGTGTCAGCCGAACGACTCGGTGGTGTAGCGCGCGACGGTGAGCGTCGCCGACCAGTGGTCCGCAGGCAGCCCCGCCTTGTGCTTGAGGTGGACGAGGAAGTCGCGCGGCTCGGGCAGCTGTGCCCAGACCGAGGGCAGGAAGGTGCCGCGTCGGCCGAGGTCGGCCAGGATCAGGCCGTCGGTGCCGGGGCGCAGCTGGGCGACCAGTTCGGCCTCCGAGCGGAACTGCATCGGCTCGGGCGGGCTCAGCACCGAGATCTCGACGGCGAGACGCGGCGCCTCAGCGGCCGTGACCGGCGGGAAGCGCGGGTCGCGGAAGGCGGCGGCGAAGGCGTTTTCGGCGACGTCCTCGGCCAGCGGCCGGTGCGCCTCCAGGGTGCCGATGCAGCCGCGCAAGCGGCCGCCGAGATGCAGTGTGACGAAGGTCGCGCGCGTGGCGCGCAAGCGCTCCGGCAGGGTGTCGAGGTCCGGGTGCAGCGCGCGTCCCTGGCTCAGGCCGTGGGCGATCGACGCCCGCGCGAGGCCGAGCAGGGCGTGGCGCGCCTCCGGCCCGTAGGCCGGCTCAGTGGAAGGCATAGGTGCCGTAGCCGACGACGCTGTCGCGCGGGCCGGCGGTGTCGCCAGAGTTGCGCAGGTCGACGGTGGTGGCCCTCAGGCCGCGCCGTCGGGCCACTTCGAGCAGGCCGTTGAGCGGGTTGCGGCCGCACGCCTGGTCGTAGCCGATGCGCGCCGGTTCGAGTGCCTCGATCGCACGCGTGGTCTCGTCGTCGAGACGCCGCGCCGTGGCGTAGTCGTGGTAGTGGCTGAGGTCCGAGCTGACCACGATCAGCGTCTCCGTGCCGCCCCATAGCGCCTCGAGCACCGCGGCCACCGTCGCCGGCTCGGCCTCGCCGACGACCAGTGGCACCAGGCGGAACCCGGCCAGCGTCTCCTGCAGGAACGGCAGGTGCACCTCGAGGCTGTGCTCGAGTTCGTGCGGCCGGTCGTCGACCCGGCAGCCGGGCAGCCCTCGCACCAGGGCCACCGCGTCGGTGTCGACCGCGACGCGGCCGAGCGGGGTGCGGAACGCGCCGGCCTCCGGCAGGGCGAGGCCGCGCAGCGGCACCCGGTGGGCGGGGCCGAGCAGGACCACCCGCGTGACGACGTCGCGCAGCGGGGCGAGCAGGGCGTAGCCGGACGCGGCGACCGGGCCGGAGTAGACGTAGCCGGCGTGGGGCGCGACCAGCGCCTTCGGCGGTTCGAGTGCCGGGACCGCCTCGCCGAGCAGGCGGGTCACGGTGCGGTGCAATTCGGCGCGGTCGGCGGGGTAGAACAGGCCCGCCACTGCGGGATCGCGGGTGGTCGTCATGACGCTGCCTCCTTGCGGCCCACCATGCCAAGCATAGCCCACACCGCCGCGGGGGCGTCGGCTAAGCTGGGTGCAGGAGAGGGCGCACCGGAGGCGGCGCGATGTCCCGTCAGGCGGCAAGGGTCGAGGGCAGCCACACGCCGACCCGTTACTGGCACCGGCTCGACGACGGTCGCGTGCAGTGCGACGTCTGCCCGCGCGCCTGCAAGCTCAAGGAGGGCGCGCGCGGGCTGTGCTTCGTCCGCGCCGCCGAGGAGGGCGCGGTGGTGCTGACCACCTACGGCCGCTCCAGCGGGTTCTGCATCGATCCGATCGAGAAGAAGCCGCTGAACCACTTCCTGCCGGGCACGCCGGTCCTGTCGTTCGGCACCGCCGGCTGCAACCTGGCGTGTAAGTTCTGCCAGAACTGGGACATGAGCAAGTCGCGCGAGATGGACACCCTCGCCGACGCCGCCGCGCCGGAGAAGATCGCCCGCGTGGCCAGAGAGCTCAACTGCCGCAGCGTCGCCTACACCTACAACGACCCGGTGATCTTCCTCGAATACGCCGTCGACGTCGCCGCGGCCTGCCACGAGGTCGGGGTGAAGTCGGTCGCGGTCAGCGCCGGCTACGTCTGCCCCGAGCCGCGGGCCGAGTTCTTCGGCGCGATGGACGCCGCCAACATCGACCTCAAGGCGTTCACCGAGGGGTTCTACAAGACGCTGTGCAGCGGTCACCTCGAGGCGGTCAAGGAGACCCTGGCCTACCTGGTGCACGAGACCGAGGTCTGGGTCGAGATCACGACCCTGCTGATCCCCGGCGAGAACGACTCCGACGCCGAGCTCGATGCCATGACGCGCTGGATCGCCGAGGCCCTCGGTCCCGAGGTGCCGCTCCACTTCACCGCGTTCCACCCCGACTGGAAGCTGCGCGACCACCCGCCGACCCCGCCGGCCACGCTCAGCCGCGCGCGCGAGCTGGCGCTCGGCAACGGCCTGCACCACGTCTACACCGGCAACGTCCACGACGAGGCCGGCGGCAGCACCTACTGCCACGGCTGCGGTCAGAAGCTGATCGGGCGCGACTGGTACGTGCTTGGCGCCTGGCACCTCGATGCCGAGGGGCGCTGCGAGAAGTGCGCCACACCGCTGGCCGGCGTCTTCGAGCCGCGCCCCGGCCACTGGGGCGCGCGCCGCCAGCCGGTGCAGATGCGCGGTCGCTGAGCCGCCCGCCAGGCGGCGGATCGGCTACCCTGTGGCCATGACCCGCGAACTGCTCATCCTGCGTCACGCCAAGTCGGCCTGGGACACCCCGGCCGCGACCGACTTCGACCGCCCGCTGAACGGCCGCGGCAAGCGCGACGCGCCGCGCATGGGCGCCTGGCTGCGCGACCAGGGGCTGGTGCCCGACCACGTCGTCGCCTCGCCGGCGCGGCGTGCCCGGCAGACGGCGCGCCGTGTCTGCAACGCGCTCGGCGTCGACCCGGAGACGATCGACTGGCAGCAACGGCTCTACCTCGCCGACGTGCCGACGCTGCTGCAGGCCCTCGCGGAGTGCCCGGTGACGGCCGTGCGGGTGCTGCTGGTCGGTCACAACCCGGGGCTCGAGGAGCTGCTCGAGCACCTGGGTCGGCGACTCGAGCCGCCGCCCGACGGCACGCGCTTGCCGACGGCGACCGTCGCCCGCCTCGCGCTGCCCGAGGACTGGGGCCACCTGGCGGCCGCCTGCGGTGAGCTGCGCGCCTGGGTCCGCCCGCGCGACCTGCCCGGAGCAGGACCGGGAGCGTGACGCGGTTCACCTTCCCGCGCAGGGGGCTTTGCTAGACTGCCCGCCAACGATGAAGCATGTCGACGTCACCCTCTCGCGCCTGGTCGTCCCGCTGTTCGCCCTGGGACTGCTGCTGTCCGTCCTGGGTCCCGACCTGGCCCGGGCCGACGCCTGCACCTCCGGCGCCGACGAGGCGCGCTGGCGGGGGGCGCAGATCGAGGCCCCGCCACCGCGCCCGCGCGACGACCTCGCCGCGTGTCCCGGGGGACGCCACGCCGGGCAGGCGCGCGGTCGCCTCGAGCGTGCGGGCGGTGCGTTGGAGCCGGAGATGATCCCGGTACGCGGTGGCTGCTTCCAGATGGGCAGCCCCAGGGGCGACCCGGCCAGCGACGCGGACGAGCGCCAGCACGAGGTGTGCGTCAAGGACTTCGAGATCGCTCGCTACGAGGTCAGCTTCGAGGAGTACGACCGCTACGTCGCCGCCAGCGGCGGTCAGCCGCCGTTCGACGAGGGGTGGGGGCGTGGCCGCCAGCCGGTGATCAACGTCAGCTGGGAGGAGGCCACCGCCTACGCCAAGTGGCTCAGCCGCGCCACCGGGCGCAACTACCGGTTGCCGACCGAGGCCGAGTGGGAGTATGCGTGCCGCAGCGGCGGGCAGCCGCAGCGCTACTGCGGCGCCGACCGGGTCAACCCGCTCGGGTGCTACGCCAACAACTGCCGCGGGCGCGCTCACCCGGTGGGCAGCCGGCCGGCCAACGGCCTCGGCATCCACGACATGAGCGGCAACGTCGGCGAGTGGACCTGCTCGAGCTACGACCCGCGCTACCGGGGCAGCGAGCAGCGCTGCGCCAGGCCGGGCGAGGGGGGCTCCCGGGTCGGCCGGGGCGGCTCGTGGCTCGACGCCGAGGAGTACCTGCGCTCCGCGTCGCGCGACGGCGGCCACGTGAAGTTTCGCGCCATCACCCTCGGCTTTCGGCTCGCGCGCGAGGCCGGGCCGTGCCTGCGCCTGGCCGGCGAGCCGCAGAAGGGGCTGTGCTGAGCCGTTCGGCCTAGAGCGCCGCGATCCGCGCGCGCTGCCCGGCCAGCTGCTCCAGGGCGCGCTCCGCCTCGGCGATCCGTTCCCGCTCCTTGGCCACCACCGCCTCCGGGGCCTTGCCGACGAACTGCGCGTTGTCGAGCTTGGCGCGGCCGCGACGCAGGGTCTCCTCGAGCCGGGCCAGCTCCTTGTCGAGGCGCGCGAGTTCCGCCTCGGTGTCGATCAGGCCGGCGAGCGGGATCAGCAAACGCATCTCGCCGACCAGGCTTGTGGCGGCCTCCGGTGCGCTGTCGTCGTCGTCGAGCAGGGTCAGCGACTCCAGCCGCGCCAGCGCGGTCAGCAGCGGGGCGTGGGCCGCGAGCCTGGCGCGGTCGGCGTCGCCGGCGTTCTGCACCAGCAACGGCAGCGGCTTGCCGGGGGCGATGTCCATGCCGCTGCGGATCTGGCGGACGCCGAGCACGCAGGCCATCAGCCACTCCAGCTCCGCCTCGGCCCGCGCGTCGACGCGCCGGCTCTCGCTCTCCGGGTAGGGCTGCAGCATGATCGTCGGCCCGCTGGCGCCGGCCAGCGGGGCGACCTGCTGCCAGATCGCCTCGGTGATGAACGGCATCACCGGGTGGGCCAGGCGCAGCAGGGTCTCGAGCACGGTGACCAGGGTGTGGCGGGTGCCGCGCTTGGCCGCGGCACTCGCCTCCGGTGATTGCAGCAGCGGCTTGGCCAGTTCCAGGTACCAGTCGCAGTAAGCGTGCCAGGTGAACTCGTAGAGCGCCTGCGCGACCAGGTCGAGCCGGTAGGCGTCGAACTGCTCGGTGACCCGCGCGATGGTCTGCTGCAGCCGCGAGACGATCCAGCGGTCGGCGGTGGAGAGCTCCAGCGCGCCGCCCGAGTCGCCGCAGTCCTGTTCCTCGGTGTGCATCAGCACGAAGCGCGCCGCGTTCCAGAGCTTGTTGCAGAAGTTGCGGTAGCCCTCGACGCGGCCCAGGTCGAAGTTGATGTCGCGGCCTGGCGAGGCGAGCGCGGCGAAGGTGAAGCGCAGCGCGTCGGTGCCGAACGCGGGGATGCCCTCGGGAAACTCCCGGCGCGTGAGCTTTTCGATCTTCTCGCGCATCTGCGGTTGCATCATGCCGCGCGTGCGCTTCTCGACCAGCGCGTCGAGTCCGATGCCGTCGATCAGGTCGATGGGGTCGAGGACGTTGCCCTTGGACTTCGACATCTTCTGGCCGTGGGCGTCGCGCACCAGGCCGTGGATGTAGACCTCGCGGAACGGGACGGCCTTCTCGAAGTAGAGCCCCATCATGATCATCCGGGCGACCCAGAAGAAGATGATGTCGAAGCCGGTGACCAGCAGGCTGGTCGGGTAGAACTTCAGCAGCCGCGGTGTCTCCTCGGGCCAGCCGAGGGTCGAGAAGGGCCACAGGGCGGAGCTGAACCAGGTGTCGAGGACGTCCTCGTCCTGGCGCAGTGCGACGCCCTCGCCGAGGCGGTGCTTGCGGCGCACCGCCGCCTCGTCGGTGCCGACGTAGACGTTGCCGGCCTCGTCGTACCAGGCGGGGATGCGGTGACCCCACCAGATCTGCCGGCTGATGCACCAGTCCTGGATGTTCTCCAGCCACTGGTTGTAGGTGTTGACCCAGTTGCCGGGGATGAAGCGGATGGAGCCGTTCGCGACCGCCTCCAGCGCCGGGCGGGTGATCGCCGCAAGCCCCCCGATGCGGCCGTCGTCCTGGGTCTCGCGGGTCAGGTCGACGAACCACTGGTCGGTCAGGAACGGCTCGATGACGCTGTGCGAGCGGTCGCCGCGCGGCACCATCAGCGTGTGCGGCTCGACCTTCTCCAGCAGCCCGGCCGCCTCGAGGTCGGCCACGATCCGCTCGCGCGCCGCGTAGCGGTCCAGGCCGCGGTAGGCCGCGGGGGCCGCATCGTTGATCCTGGCGTCGACCGTCAGGACGTTGATCAGCGGCAGGTCGTGGCGCTGGCCGACGGCGTAGTCGTTGAAGTCGTGCGCCGGGGTGATCTTGACGCAGCCGGTGCCGAACTCCGGGTCGACGTAGGTGTCGGCGATGACCGGGATGGTGCGCCCGGTCAGCGGCAGCTCGACGCTCTGCCCGACCAGGTCGGCGTAGCGTGCGTCGTCGGGGTGCACGGCGACCGCGGTGTCACCGAGCATGGTCTCGGGGCGGGTGGTGGCGACCACCACGAAGCCCTGGCCGTCGCTGCGCGGGTAGCGCATGTGCCACAGGTGGCCGCGCTCCTCCTGGCTCACCACCTCGAGGTCGGAGACGGCGGTGTGCAGCACCGGGTCCCAGTTGACCAGCCGCTTGCCGCGGTAGATCAGGCCGGCGTCGTGGAGGCGCACGAACACCTCGGTCACCGCTTTCGACAGCCCGTCGTCCATGGTGAAGCGCTCGTGCGCCCAGTCGAGCGAGGCGCCCATGCGGCGCAGCTGGCGGGTGATGGTGCCGCCGGAGTGGGCCTTCCACTCCCAGACCCGCTCGATGAAGGCGTCGCGGCCGAGGTCGTGGCGGCTCTTGCCTTCCGCCTCGAGCTGGCGCTCGACCACCATCTGGGTGGCGATGCCGGCGTGGTCGGTGCCGGGCTGCCACAGGGTGTCGCGTCCCTGCATGCGGTGGAAGCGGATCAGCGCGTCCATCACCGTGTTGTTGAAGCCATGGCCCATGTGCAGGGTGCCGGTGACGTTGGGCGGCGGGATCATGATGCTGTAGGGCGTGCCCTCGCCCTGGGGCGCGAACCAGCCGTTCGCCTCCCAGGTCGCGTACCAGGACTGCTCGATCGCCTGCGGGTCGTAGGTCTTTTCCATGTCGTGCGTGGCCGGGGGTGCTCGGTGTGGGCGCGACGCGGGCGCGGCGCGGAAAGCCGCGCATTATACCCGAGGCACCGGCCGCGCCTGCGGCTCAGTCCTGGTCGCGTTCGCGCAGCGCCTCGGCGACCAGCTGCGGCAGCCGCTCGTCGAGGCGGTCGCGCAGCCGCGCATGCAGTTCGCTGCGCAGCAGGTCGAGCGCATCGTCGAGGGCCAGGTCGACCGCCTCGCGGACCAGCGCGTGCAGCCGTTCCGCCTGCGCCGGGTCGAGTGGCCCGGGGCCGTCGCCGTGCGGGACGATGCCCGGACCGGGGGTGACCACGTCGTCGAGCACCGGCACGCGCGGGTCGTCGTCGTCCGGGTCGTCGTCGTCCTCGTAGGCCTCGTCGAACTCGTCGTCGTCGAAGCGGATGTCGTAGCGGTCGCGGTCGTCTGGATAGCGGCCCATGGGCAACCTCACACCTTGGTGTCCGTGAGCGGGTAGCCGCGGTCACGGTAGAAACGGTAGCGCTCGCGCCCTTCGCTGACCTCCTGCGGCGTGTCGCCGATCACCTCGATCACCCGCTCGAAGCGGCTGAAGAAGGGGGGCACGTCGCCGGCCAGGTTGAACAGCAGCTGGTAGGGCGCGTCCGGTTCGCCGCCGTGGCCGATGACCAGCGGCGCCGCTTCGGCCTCGGGCGAACCGGCCACCGCGTGCGGGATGAAGCTGCCCTGGCGGAAGGTCCAGAGCAGCTCGTCGAGGCGCGTGGCCTGGGCGGCGTCGGCGACGTGCAGGTGGGCTCGCTGGCCCGCCTCGTAGGCCTTCTGCGCCAGCCGGCAGGCGACGCCGAGCCGGTCGTCGCCGGGCTTCTCGACGATGTAAAAGTCGACCCGGGTCACGGCGCGAGGGTCGCTAGACGCCGGCGCGGTCGAGCAGGTACTGGACCAGCAAGGGCACCGGTCGCCCGGTCGCCCCCTTCTGCTGGCCGCCGCGCCATGCCACGCCGGCGATGTCGAGGTGGGCCCAGCGCATCTTCCTGGTGAAGCGGGCCAGGAAGGCGGCGGCGGTGATGGCGCCCGCCTCGCGTCCCCCGACGTTGGCCATGTCGGCGAAGTTGCTCTTGAGCTGTTCCTGGTACTCCTCCCACAGCGGCAGCTGCCAGGCGCGGTCGCCGCTGGCGCTGCCGGCGGCGAGCAGCTGCTCGACCAGCTGCTGGTCGTTGCCGAACAGCCCGCTCGCCTGGCTGCCGAGGGCGACGACGCAGGCCCCGGTCAGCGTGGCGATGTCGACCACCGACTGTGGCGCGTAGCGTTCCGCGTAGGTCAGCGCATCGCACAGGATCAGGCGTCCCTCGGCGTCGGTGTTGAGCACCTCGACGGTCTGCCCGGACATCGAGGTGACGACGTCGCCGGGCTTGTTGGCGGCGCCGTCGGGCAGGTTCTCGCAGCTCGGCACCAGGCCGACGACATTGAGCGGGAGCTTGAGGTCGATGCACGCGCGCAGGGCGCCGAGCACGCTGGCCGCGCCGCACATGTCGAATTTCATCTCGTCCATCGCCGCGGCCGGCTTGATGCTGATGCCGCCGGAGTCGAAGGTGATGCCCTTGCCGACGAGGACGTGGGGCGCCTTGGCCTTGCCGCCGCCGCGGTACTCGACGGCGATCAGCTTCGGCGGTTCGCGGCTGCCGCGCGCGACCGAGAGCAGTGCCCCCATGCCCAGCCGCTCCATGTCGGCCTGCTCGAGCACCGTGACCTTGACGTTGCGGTGCCCCTTCTTGAGTTCGCGCGCGGTCTCGGCCAGGTGGGTCGGGGTGCAGAGGTTGCCAGGCAGGTTGCCGAGGTCGCGCGCCAGCGCGACGCCGGCGGCGATGGCGTTTCCGACCGCGATCGCCTTCTCGGCGGCGGGGAAGGCACGGCGGCCGTCGACGGCGAGCCCGAGGCCGGTCTGGCGAGGGGGCCGCTTGTCGCGGCCGCTCTTGAGTTGATCGAAGCGGTAGCGCGCGGCGGCGACAGACTCGACGGCGGTGCGCACCCGCCACGCGGTGTCGCGCGCGTCGACCTTGAGCTCGGTCAGGTAGCAGGTCGCGTCGCGCGCGCCGCTCGCCTCCAGGGCCTCGGCCATCGCCGCCAGCGCCTTGCGGTAGTCGCCCTCGGCGGTCTGGCGCTTGGACCCGCAGCCGACCAGGAGCACGCGCTCGGCGGCGACCCCGGGCACGCCGTGGAGCATGGCTACCTTGCCCGGCTTGCCGCTGGCATCGCCGCGGCGCAGCAGCCGCGTGACCAGGCCCCCGGACGCCTGATCGATGCGCGAGGCGGCGGTGGAGAGCCCGCGCGGCTCGTGCACGGCAACCACCACGCAGGCGCTGCGCTGGGTGTGGGCGGGACCGCTCTTGGGGGCGAAGTTCATGGCATCTCCTGGTATGGGCGTGGCGGGTGTCGCTCGTTCCCCGGATGGCGTAGGCTACGGCGGCAGCGGGCCGCGTGGCTCGCCCAAGTCTAACGGAATCGCCGCCGCTGGCCAGCCGGCGAGGCGCTGCCAGCGAGCCATGCCGCAACTCCTGACCCGCCACATCGTCGCCGAGAGCTACCGCCTGCTGGCGGCGGTCTGCGCGATCCTGGTCATGGTCTACCTCAGCAACCAGCTGGCGCGCTACCTGGCCGAGATCGCCGAGGGGCGCCTGGCCGGCGACCTGCTGTTCTCCCTGCTGCTGCTCAAGATGGCCTCGGTGCTGGTGCTGCTGCTGCCGGCGGCGTTCTTCCTGTCGCTGCTGCTCGGCCTCGGGCGCATGCACAGCGACAGCGAGATGGTGGCGCTGGCGGCGTCCGGCTACGGTCCCGGCCAGGTGCTGCGCACGGTCATGGTCGCCGCGCTGCCGGTGAGTGCGCTGACCGCGATTCTCGCGCTGGAGGTGGGGCCGAGCAGCGCCCACCTGGCCGACGAGGTGCTGGTGCAGGCGCGCGGTCGGGCGCTGGTCAGCGCGGTGATCCCGGGGCGCTTTACCCAGGTGGGCGACGGGGTGGTCTACCACGTACGGGAGGTCGACGACGCGGGGGAGATGCGCGGCATCTTCGCCAAGCTGCAGCGGCCCGATGGCACCGTGCTGATCAATGCCGAACGGGCGCGCTTCGAGTTCGACCCGCTGTGGGGCCGGCGCGAACTGGTGCTCGAGGCGGGCACGCGCTACGACGGCACGCCGGGACGGGGGGACTACCGGGTGTTCGCCTTCGACCGCTACCGGCTGCACATCTCGGACGTGAAGGTCGGGACCCGACGCAAGGCCGATGCGCTGCCGACCGCAACCCTGCTCGGTTCCGCCGAGCCGCGCCACCAGGCCGAGCTGCACTGGCGCATCGCGCTGCCGGTCTCGGTCGTGGTGCTGGCGCTGCTGGCGGTGCCGATCAGCCACAGCCCGCCGCGCCAGGGGCGTTACGCGCGGCTGCTGCTGGCGCTGCTCGCCTACGTCTTCTACGTCAACCTGCTCGGCGCCGGGCGCACCCTGCTCGGCGCCGGGGAACTCGCCGCATGGGGCGGACTGTGGTGGGCGCACCTGCCGCCACTCCTGCTCGCCTGGGGCCTGCTGCGCCGTCAGCTGGGACGGCCGTTCTGGCCGGGGGGGCGGCACGGGTGAGCACCATGCGCACGCTCGACCGCTACCTCGCCAGCGAGGTGCTCAAGGCCGCGCTGCTGGCGGTGCTGGCGCTGACGGCCCTGGACGCCTTCTTCGGCCTGATCGTCGAGCTCGAGGACATCGGCCGGCGTGACTACGGCCTGGGCGATGCCTTCGCCTACGTCGGCATGACCCTGCCGCGCCGGGTCATGGAGGTGCTGCCCACCGGGGCGCTGATCGGCTGCTTGCTCGGCCTCGGCGGCATGGCCGCGCGCAGTGAGCTGGTCGCCATCCGCGCCGCCGGGGTCTCGGTCGGGCGCATCGCCTGGGGGGTGGCCAAGGCGGGGCTGGTGCTGGTCGTCGCCGCGGCGCTGATCGGTGAGTTCGTCGCGCCCTGGTCGGAGACCTTCGCGACCAACCTGCGCACCACCGCGCAGCGCGACGTCGGCCACGGCGGCGAGCATCACGGCGTGTGGCTGCGCGACGGCAGGGACTACGTGCACATCGGCTACGCCTATCCCGACGGCGAACTGCTCAACGTCTCGCTCTACGCCTTTGACGAGGCGCGGCGCATGACCGAGGCGGCGC